>JANMYI010000487.1:0-2761 GCA_031381955.1 Burkholderiales bacterium | reverse complement strand
CAGGTGGCTTGCTCGGCGGCCAGCGCGCCGAGGTTGCGCTTCACATAGGCCGGGTCGCGCGCGAAGTAGGTGGAAACGGTGGTCATGGGCAACCGGTTGCTGCCGGTGATTTAGCGCGGCTCGTTGGTCCACCAGGTGTTGTGCGCGTACTTGCCGCCGAACAACATGCTCACGTCGGGGTTCCTGTATTCGGGGGCGCTGACCAGGCGGTGAACGTCGAACGAGTAGTGCTGCACCGATTCGGTTTCACTGGCCAGCAGCAAGATGCCGAATGTCGTCGGCCCGGGGGCGCCCTATAGCAGGCCCAGTTGCCGCAGCGCCAGCGTGGCAGCGGCCGCGCCACGAAAGTGGTGGCCGTGCCAACCCAGCGCGCGCGCGGCGTCGATGTTGTGCGCCACGTCGTCGATGAACAGGCACTCGTGCGCAGGTGCGCCAAACTGGCGCGTGGCCAATTCGAAGATACCCGGCTCGGGCTTGATGTGGCCCACGCGGCCCGAAAACACGCCGTCTTTGAAGTGCTTGAAGAAGCTGTGCTCGCGCTGAATGTGGTCGGCATATGGTGCCGGCATGTTCGACAGGAAGTACAGCGGGTGGCCCTTGACAGCCAGCGCTGCAAGCAGCTCCACCGTGTCAGCCAGTGGCTCCAGCTCGGCGGGAATCACGTCCACCACGCCCTGCACATCAGCCGCCGCCAGGCCGGTGCGCCGCGCGATGCGCTGCACCAGGTCAGCCGGCGCCACAGTGCCGCGATCAAACTCGCCCCAGTCGCCACCGAAGCCCTGGAAGATGGCGTGGGCGATCTCATCAGCACCGGCATCGCTCAAGGCCCGTTGCGGCATGGCCGCACGCATCACCTCGCGCGGGCGCCAGCGCAACAGCACACCGCCCAGATCAAACACGATGTTCTTCATGCGCGCACCCGTTGCAACAAGGCGGCGGTCGAAGCATCGAGCCCACTCACGTCACCACTGGCAAAGCGCGGCAGCAAGTCGCCGGCCAAGGCCTTGCCGAGTTCCACGCCCCACTGGTCAAAACTGTTGATGCCCCACAGCGCACCGCTGGTGAACACGCGGTGCTCATACAGCGCGATCAAGGCACCCAGCGAACGCGGCGTCAGCCGTTCCAGCACCAGCGTGGTGCTGGGGCGGTTGCCGGGGAAGGCGCGGTGGTGCGACAGCACGTCGCGGTCGATGTCGGCCGATGCGGTGGGCGCACTTTCGTTGCGCGCCACGGCAGCCGGCTTGCCCAGCATCAGCGCTTGCGCTTGCGCCAGGCAGTTGGCCAGCAGCTTGGTGTGCAGATCAGCATGGGCGTGTTCGGGCGTGCGCACGGCGATGAACTCCACCGGGATCACGTCCGTGCCTTGGTGCAGCATTTGAAAGTAGGCGTGTTGGCCATTCGTGCCGGGCTCGCCCCACACCACCGGGCTGGTGCCAAACGGCAGGCTGGCGCCGGCGGCGTCCACGCACTTGCCATTGCTTTCCATTTCAAGCTGTTGCAGGTAAGCCGGCAGGCGCTTCAGGCCATGGTGATACGGCGCCACGCTGCGGCTGCTGAAGCCATGAAAGTTGCGGTACCAAACGTCGAGCAGGCCCAGCAACACGGGCAGGTTTCTTTCAAGTGGCGCGCTGGCAAAGTGTTGATCCATGGCGTGCGCGCCGGCCAGGAATTGCCTGAAACCCTCGGCACCCAAGGCTAACGCAAGCGGTAAGCCGATGGCGCCCCACAGGGAATAGCGCCCGCCCACCCAATCCCAGAAGCCGAAGGTGGTGCTGATGCCGAACTCGGCCGCGGCCTTCAGGTTGGTGGTGACGCCGACGAAGTGGCGGGCGACATCACTGGCGACATCACTGCGCCCTTGGGCCAAAAACCACGCCCGCGCCACCGCCGCATTGGCCATGGTTTCCTGCGTGGTGAAGGTCTTGCTGGCGATGACGAACAGCGTGTGGCGGGCGTCGAGCTGTTTGAGCACCGAGGTGATGTCATGGCCATCGACATTGCTCACGAAATGAAAGCGCAGCCGTGGGTGGGCAAAGGCTTGCAGCGCGATCACCGCCATTTGCGGGCCGAGGTCGGAGCCGCCGATGCCGATGTTCACCACGTCGGTGATGGCGGCGTCAGCGCGAATGCCTTCAGCGTAGGCCAGCAGCGCTTCCAAGACGCCTTGCACCTCTTGTGAAAACGGCCCCGCCCCGGGCGGCGCCCGCAAGGCCGTGTGCAGCACGGCACGGTCTTCGGTGGTGTTGATCGGCGCGCCGGCCAGCATGGCATCGCGCCGTTGCGCCAAGCCGCACTCATCGGCCAGCTCAAGCAAGAAGCGCTGGGTGGCGGTGTCGATCAGGTTCTTCGACAGGTCGGCAAAGACTTCGGGCGCTTCAAAGCTGAACGCGGCCACGCGGCCGGGGTCGCGGGCAAAGGCCTCGCGCAAATCAAGCTCGCGGCCATGCGCCTGGTAGTGGCCCTTCAAGGCGGCCCAGGCGGCGGTTTGGTCACAACGGGGATGGTTCATGATGGATTGCTAACGTTTCATTCAGGCGGCGACGACAGACAAACCGTGCCCGGCCAGGCGCAGCGTGGCGCCCTGCCCTGCCGCCCAAGGCTGGGCCACGTCGGGGCTGACGACAAAGATCTCACCCAGCTCGGTCTGCAAGGTCACTTCCAGCACATTGCCCAGGTACGCGCACTTGCTCACGGTGGCGGCCAGGCCCGCCTCACCGGCCGGCAGCAATTGCCAGGCCTCGGGCCGCACGGCCACCTTCAC
>JANMYI010000457.1:0-11346 GCA_031381955.1 Burkholderiales bacterium | reverse complement strand
GCTTATCGGCTGTATGTTGTTAAAGAGCGGTTGCGGCGCCTACCTCAGGCAGCAGCAGCAAAGAGGTGGGAGTATGACCTGCTTTGCTATTCCTTGTCAACTTTCCGGCTATTTCGACACGCTGTTCTGAGCGCTTTTCGTCAAGCCGGTGGTGCTGAGCGAAGCCCATGAATGTAGCACAGCAACTTGGAAGTCCGCAAGTAGCTAACGATTTTTTATGACAGACGAACCGACGACGCCGAACTCATGCTTGATGGCGCGGCAAGAGCGACAAAAACTCCCGCCGCAATGTTGCATCTTTTAGGAACGAGCCGCGCATGACACTGTTGACCATTGCCGACTCGTCGTCCTTCACACCGCGCCATTGCATGCAGAAGTGATCGGCCTGAACGACGACGGCAAGCCCGTCTGGCTGAACCCGTTGCTGCAACTCGTTGGCGAGTTGGATAACTGCTTCCTCTTGGATCTGGGGCCGGCTCATGATCCACTCAACGATCCGGGCGTACTTCGACAGCCCAATGAGGTTCGAGTGTTCGTTCGGTAAAACGCCGATCCAGGCGCGCCCGATGATGGGACAAAGGTGGTGCGAGCATGCGCTACGCACCCTGATCGGTCCAACGATCATCAATTCGTTCAGCCGCGAAGCGTTTGGAAACTCCGTTACCGGAGGCATGGGCTGATAGCGGCCGCGGAAGATTTCATCGACGTACATCTTGGCCATGCGCCGTGCCGTGCCCTGGGTGTTGTGGTCGCCCTGTGTATCGATCACCAGCGCGGTGAGCACGCCCTCAATGCGCCTTTGAACCTCGGCCTTGATTTCATCCAGATCGCCATCGCGCAGGTAAGCCGCAATATTGTCGTTCGCATGAAATCGCCCGCCCGCGGCAACGGCGCGGTAGCGTACCCGCTCATGCGCAGGTAGGCCGGTCAACTCGGACTCAGTCAGTGAGGGCCCGAGCGAGGCTGGGGCGCAGGAGCTAGATTTTTCAGCCATGTTGAGCATCGCAATTGGGTTGCCCATTCTGCGCGGAATGCGTCAACCGGTCTGACGCGTGGGCGTGCTGCCCGATGCAGGCCGCGGCCACTAGGCTATCGGCTGCGCACCACGCGGCGGCGTCGCGTGTTCTCTCAAGCGTACGCGAGGTCGCTATCGCTTCAGCAGCCGGGCCTAGACTGGCAGCATGTCCGTCACCAGCGTTGCCATGCTGTCTTGCCCGTTGAGTGATTTGCTTCGGGCTGCCGCAACAGTGGTCATGCTGGTGCGCCAAGGTCAGTCGTTGAGTGTGGCCATTGCACAGGTGCCGGGGCCCTTGCGGGCTGGCACGCAGGCGCTCAGTTTTACGACCATGCGGCAGCTGGGTGGTGCCGCCCACGTGTGCAAGGCACTGGCCAGCCGCCGCCCGGCGCCGGAGATCGACGCGCTGCTGGTGGTGGCCCTGGCATTGATGTGGCCACAGGCGCGCCAACCTTATCCACCTCACACGGTGGTCGATCAAGCGGTGTCGGCAGCTCGGGCTTTGGAGCCACGAGCCGCTGCGTTCGTCAACGCCGTATTGCGTCGATTCTTGAGAGAGTCCGTCGCCCTCATTGCCGGCGCGCAGCGCGACCCTCAGGCCCGATACAACCATGCTGAATGGTGGATCGCGCAACTGCGCGCTGATTGGCCCGCCCAATGGGAGCAGCTGCTGCTGGCTGCGAATCAGCACGCCCCCATGACCCTTCGCGTCAATGCTCGTCACCTTTCTGGCAGCGCCTACCTGCGTCAACTAGAGGCGGCGGGCATGGCCGCGGAAGTGGTGGCAGGGCCGCAGTGGGGCGGCCAGGCAGTGGTGCTGGCAAAACCGTGCCCGGTCGACCAGTTGCCCGGGTTCGCGCAGGGTGTTGTCTCGGTCCAAGACGGCAGCGCACAACGCGCGGCGCGGTTGCTGCTCGGCACCGACGGCTTGCCATCCGGTGCACGAGTGCTTGACGCCTGCGCGGCGCCGGGCGGCAAGGCCGCGCATTTGCTCGAGCTGGCAAATTTGTCGCTTTGGTGTCTGGACCGCGACACCGCGCGCCTGGCAAAGGTGGAGCAGACCCTATCGCGCTTAGGGCTGGCCGCACATTTGGTGGCCGCTGACGCGCGCGAGCCAACGACTTGGTGGGACGGGCAGCCGTTTGACGCCATCTTGTTGGATGCGCCGTGCACGGCCTCTGGCATCGTGCGGCGCCACCCTGACATCCGTTGGTTGCGCCGCGCCTCCGACCTGCCTGCGCTGGCGCGCGAGCAAGCGCAGTTGCTCGACGCCCTGTGGCCGCTGCTCAAACCCGGTGGGCGGCTGCTGTACGCCACGTGCTCGATCTTCAAACGCGAGGGTGTCGAGCAGATCGACGCATTTTTGCAACGCCATTCAGGTTCCAGGGGCTGGCTGGACGCCGCGGCACCGGGGCACCTGCTGCCACTGGCCGACAATTGCCAGGCCGGCAGCCCGCAGCTTGAGCCCGCCATGCACGACGGTTTCTTCTACGCCCTCATCCACAAGCCCTGACGGTCATCGCCACTGTGAAGCGCCCTGTTCCGGTCCGCCGACGCAAGCTGTTGGGCCTGGCGCTTGGTATGTGGCTTGCGCTGCTCGCCCCCGCGCGAGCGCTGGCTCAGGGCGTTGAACTGGCCAGCCTCGATTTGCGCCGTGACGAGGGTGTGCTCACCGTCAGTTTTGACGCCCGGCTGACCCTGCCGCGCGCCGTGGAAAGTGCCCTGCAACACGGCGTGCCGCTTTATTTTGTGGCCGAAGCCACGCTGTACCGCAACCGTTGGTATTGGCGTGACGAGCGCCTGGCCCGCGTCACCCGCTCCTGGCGCGTGGCCTTTCAGCCCCTGACCTCGACCTGGCGCGTCAGCCTGGGTGGCTTCAGCCAAACGCATGCCGCCTTGCCCGAAGCGCTGGCCGTGATCACCCGGGCCACCCGCTGGCGGCTGGCCGAATTGGCCTCGCTCGACTCGGAGTCCCGGTACTACGTGGAGTTCAGCTACCGGCTGGACAGCACTCAACTGCCCAGCCCCATGCAGATCGGCCTGGGCGGCCAGAGCGACTGGCAGCTCGGCATAGAGCGCACGCTGCGCCTGGATCCGCCATGACTCCACCTGGCGAAAGCGATGCCGTGGCCGCAGGCTTGGCCGGCAGCCGCGCATGACCAAATCGACCCGCTGGGCCTGGGCGATCTCGTTGTTGGCCGGCACCGGCGCGGCCCTGGTGCTGGCGTTTGTGATTTCACTCACCACGCAGGCCTACGGCTTCGAGGAACGCCACTTCGTATGGCTGTTCTGGGTCAACGCCGCGGTGGCCACGTTGCTGCTGCTGGTGGTGGGTGCCGCGGCCATTCGCCTGTCTGTTCGCTTGCAGCGCGGCAAGTTCGGCAGCCGATTGCTGGCCAAACTGGCCGGCATCTTTGCGCTGGTGGGGCTGGTGCCTGGGCTGCTCATCTACACCGTGTCGTACCAGTTCGTTTCGCGCAGCATCGAAGCCTGGTTCGACGTCAAGGTCGCCAGCGCGCTGGACGCCGGACTGGCCTTGGGCAAGGGCACCTTGGAGCAATCGCTGAGCGAGTTGTCCGCGCGCACGCGGCTGGCTGCGCAACGCCTGGGTGAGGTCGATGAAGTGCCCAACGCCCTGGCGCTCGAACGCGTGCGCCAGCAGCTCGATTTGCAAGCGCTGGTGCTGCTCGGGCCGAGCGGCCAGCCCCTGCTCAGTGCCAGCACCGGTGCCCAGACGCCCGAGCGCCCGTCAGCCGCCCTGTGGCAAGGGCGCGGTGCGCGCGTCGCGGTGGTCTTGGAAGGGCTTGATGACGAAGGTGCGCCGGGCACCGTGCGTGCGGCACCACGGGTTCGGGCGCTGACCCTGCTGCCCAGCCGCACGCTGGCCTTGGCCGGGGCCGACGACCGTTATCTGTTGGCCGTGCAGCCCATCGCCGCCAGCATGGCCGCCAACGCCTTGGCCGTGCAGTCAGCCTACAGCGAGTACCAGCGGCGCGCCCTGGCGCGCGACAGCCTGCGCCGCATGTACCTGGGCACGCTGACCCTGGCCCTGGTGCTGGCCGTATTCGGCGCCGTGCTGCTGGCGGCGTTGTTGGGCAACCAGCTCGTGCGCCCGCTGCTCGTGCTGGCCGACGGCGTGCGCGACGTGGCGGCGGGCGACCTCAGCGCCAAGCCGGTGTTCGCCTCGCGCGATGAACTCGGTGGCTTGACCCGTTCGTTTGCCGACATGACCGAGCAACTCGCCCAGGCCCGCGAAGACGTGCAGCGTGGCGTGGCGCAGCTCGAAGGTGCGCGCACGGGCTTGCAGACCATTCTTGACAACCTCACCGCCGGCGTGATTGTGTTTGACCGGCATGGCCACATCGACACCGTCAACCCCGGCGCCACGCGCATCCTGCGCCTGCCGATGTCGGCCTACCGTGGCCGGCGGCTCGATGAAGTACCCGAACTCGGCGCCTTTGCGCAAAGCGTCTGGCAGCGTTTCGACATGCACGCCGTCAGCCCCGAGGCGGCGGAGCGCGACCTGTGGCAAGACGCCTTCGAGCTGCGCATCAACAACCAGCACTCGCTCACGCTGCTGGTGCGCGGCGCCGCGCTGCCCAACGACGCACGGCTGATGGTGTTTGACGACATCACCGAGGTTGTCTCGGCACAGCGCGCCGCCGCCTGGGCCGAGGTCGCGCGCCGCCTGGCGCACGAAATCAAGAACCCGCTCACGCCCATCCAGCTCTCCGCCGAACGCCTGCGCCAGAAGCTGGAACCGCGCTTGGAAGGTGCCGAACAGGCGCTGCTGCTCAAGTCCGTTGAAACCATCGTCAACCAGGTGCAGGCAATGAAGCAACTCGTGAACGAGTTTCGCGACTACGCTCGGCTGCCCGCGGCGCGGCTGGAGCCGCTGGACCTGAACGCGTTGGTGGCCGAAGTGGTGGCGCTGTACGGCCAGGCCCATGAGCAGGGCCACCTGGCGGTGGAGTACGAAGTGGGGTTGCCCAGGATCATGGGTGACGCGTCGCAATTGCGCCAGGTGATTCACAACCTGGTGCAAAACGCGCTCGATGCCGTGGCCGCGCGGCCCCATGGGTTGGTGCAAGTCACCACACACAGCGCCCGCGGCGAACAAGGCGAGCTGCGCGCGGTGCGCCTGAACGTGGCTGACAATGGGCCCGGCTTTGCCGACCAGGTGCTGGCGCGGGCCTTCGAACCCTATGTCACCACCAAGGCCAAAGGCACCGGGCTGGGGCTGGCGGTGGTGAAGAAGATTGCCGATGAACACCGGGCCCAGGTTCGCGTGACCAACCGGCCCGCGCGCGACGACGGCAACAGCAGCCCGGGTGGCGCGCGAGTTTCGATATCATTTTCCCTCTTCACCACGGCTGGCCAAGGCAGCGGCACCGGGGAAGCAACGCAGGTGCAGTAAAGCGCTCATGGCAATCATATTGGTGGTGGACGACGAGTTGGGCATCCGTGGCCTGTTGTCCGACATCCTCGGCGACGAAGGACACACCGTCGAACTGGCTGAAGACGCCGCCCAGGCCCGCGCCTATCGTGAGCGTGCGCGCCCAGACCTCGTTTTGCTGGACATCTGGATGCCCGATGTCGACGGCATCACGCTGCTCAAAGAATGGGGCGCCATGGGCATGCTGGGCATGCCGGTGATCATGATGAGCGGTCACGGCACCATCGACACCGCTGTTGAAGCCACCCGGCACGGCGCCGTGGCCTTTCTTGAAAAGCCGATCACGTTGCAAAAACTGTTGCGTGCCGTCGAACAGGCCTTGCTCAAGCCCGGCGCGCGCCTGCCGGCCCCCGGCCCGGCACGTAACGATGGCTTTCATGCACCAGATGCCCACGCCGTTGCCACGCTGCCTGCCTTGGCGATCGCCCCAGCCACCGGGCCGCAATCCGAGCAATTGTTTGGGCTCGACCGGCCGCTGCGCGAGGCGCGCGACGCGTTCGAGAAAAGCTATTTCGAATTCCATCTGGCGCGCGAAGGCGGCTCCATGACCCGCGTGGCCGACAAAACCGGCCTGGAACGCACCCACCTTTATCGCAAGCTCAAGCAACTGGGCGTGGACCTGTCGCGCAACAAGCGCGGGGCTTGAAGCGCGCGGGCCGCCCAGGCCGCGCCCCTATAATGCCCGGCTACCCGGCCTGGTAGCTCAGTTGGTAGAGCAGCGGATTGAAAATCCGCGTGTCGGTGGTTCGATTCCGCCCCAGGCCACCAAGATTTGAGCGTTCATTCAACGGGTTGGCGCCCTGGGCGTCCAGCCCGTTTTGTTTTGTGCCAGCGGCCGCTTGTCATTGACAGCCGATGTCGCTGCAGCGGTCGCGCCGGCACACCGGCCGGCCTGCCGGGCAGGCGCTTTCTCAGGGCCGCAAACGCGCCAGGCGCTCGCTCAGGAAACGCGCCGTATCCGGCGACAGGTTCGTGGCGTCGCCCGCGCGGCGGTAGGCCTCGGCCGCATCGGCCGGTTTGCCCACGCCCTCTAGTGCCACGCCCACGCCCACCAGCCAACTTGTGTTGGCCGGGTCCGAGCGCAGGGCCACGAGGTAATGTTGAACAGCTTCGTCGTAGCGCTCCACGCGCAACAGCAGCGCGGCCAGGAACGCACGGTATTGCGGCTCGTCGCGCGCACCGCCGCGGCCGGCCTCCAGGGTCTGGATCGCACCTTTGACATCGCCCGCGTCGGCCTTCAGCCGCGCCAGCGCCAGGCTGAACGCCGGCTGGTCCGGCAGCAGGCGCTGCCCTTCTGCCAGCAATTCACTGGCGGCACCAACATGATGGGTATCCAGCTGCAGTTGGGCCAGCATCTGGCGCGCCGGCACGTCGAGCGGGTTGGCGGCCAACGCCCGCTGCAGCGGCGCCTTCGCCTCCTCTTGCCGGCCCTGCTGATCGAGCGCCACGGCTTCGGCCAGCCAGTTGGCTGCCACCTGCCCCGGGCTGTAGGTCTTGCCGCCCGTGGCCTTGGGGTTGGCGGCAGCCGCCTTGGGCAGCGGCGGCGCGGGTTCGGCCTTGGCGGCGGTCTGGGCGGTTTTGTCGGCCACGTTCGATGCATTCGCCGCCGCCACCGGCCGCGCTGCCGCAGCGTTGTCGGGCTTGGCCGGCGTTGCCGCAACACGCGGCGGCGCTGCGGGGGCCGGCCCCGCGTTTTGCGCCAATGCCTTGGCCGGCGTCGTTGCTTCAGCCACGGCTTTGGGCGGCGCAGCAGGCAGCGTTGCCGATGCGGCCGCCGCGGTGGTGGCAGGCGCTGTTGGCGCGCTGGGCGCCACAGCCGGCGGCACCGCGTTGGCCAGCACGGGCACGGCTGGCGCGGGCACCACCACGCGGGGGCTCTCTGCCACGGCCTTGCGTTGTTGCAGCCACCAGCCGGCTGCCAGCGCCGCGCCCGCCAGGCCAGCGAGCAAGATCAGCGTGTTGCGGCCCAGCTTCCAGGGCGACTCCTGCTTCACCGAGCGGATCGCTCCCCCGTCAACCGCCTCACCGCCAGGCCGGCCGTTGCGCGTATCCAGGTCTTGCAGCATTTTGTTGATGATGCTCATACGGTTCTCATCGGTTCCACGGCGAGTCTGCTCGACACGGTCAGTCAGGACGGCTGAAAGTACCCGGCTCGCAAGGCCTGGTGGCGGGCTTGCCGCCGCGAGCCTTGGCGCCACACCACCCCATATCGATTTTCAGGCGCAAGGCGGGGGCCACCCAGGCGCTGGCTGCCGCGGGCACATCGCCCGCCGGGGTATGGCGGGCCGCCGCCGGCGCCACCTCCAGGCCGCCTTCGGCGCTGCTGTGCGGTTGCAGCCACCAGGCCAGCGCAGACAGGGCCAGAGCGCAGGTTATGACCGCAAGCCACCGGCCGCCGCCCAAGCGCCTGGGCTGCGATGCGTGACCCTGCAAACCCTGGCTGAAAACTTCCCACCCGCTGCCGCCCAAGCCCCTGGGCTGCGCAGCCGGCTCGACCCGGGGGGCCCGGTCACGCACGAACACCTCGTGTGCGGGCGCACGGTGCTGCCGGTCGATGTCCAGCAGCATGTCGTTGACGATGCTCATGTCATGCGCGCCAAGCCAAAAGCGATCAACCCCACGCCCGAAAGGGCCAGGCTGGCCAGCAACAAGATGCTCAGCGGCACGCGCAGCGATGCGGTGTCGCCGATGGCGTCTTTCACCTCGCGCAGACCCACCGATTTCTTGCCCCGGCCGTAAGAACTCATCAGTGCTTTGTGGGCCACGATGTTCACCAGCCGCGGGTAGCCGCGCGTGCGCCACTTCAGCAGCCAAACCGCCGGCGCCGAGAACATGCGCGCGCCGTCATAGCCGGCTATCGCCATGCGGTGATCGAGGTAACGCGCCAGCTCGGGGCCCTTGAGCGGCCCGAGGTGATAGTCGAAGGTGATGCGCTGCTTCAATTGGCGGATCGACACATGGTCGAGCTTGGCGTTGAGCTCGGGCTGGCCGAAGATCACCACCTGCACCAGCTTGCGCTTTTCGGTTTCGAGGTTGGTCAGCAGGCGCAGCGCCTCCAGGGTTTCGATCGGCATTGCCTGCGCTTCATCCAGGCACACCAGCACGCGCTTGCCTTCTTGCGCCAAGTCCAGCAAGCGCCGGCTCAGCGCCTTGAGCAGCAGGTGCTGGTGCTGCACCTCCGCCGCCGCGCCTAATGCGGCGGTGTCGGCGCCCAGGTCGTCGGCCAGCTCCAGCAGCAGGCCCAGCGGCGTGAGGTAGGGGTTGGGGATGTAGGCGGTCTGGAACTCAGGCCCCAGGCTGCGCAAGAGCTGCCGGCACAGCAGCGTTTTGCCGGTGCCGACTTCGCCGGTGATCTTGATGAAGCCCTCGCCCGAGCGCGTGGCCACGAGCAAGGTGTTCAGCGCCTGTTGCGAGGCGCCGGAAGAGAAGAAGAAGCTCGTGTCCGGCGTGATGCCGAACGGGAACTCCTTCAAATTGAAATGGCGCAGATACATGGCACGGCTCAGCCGGCAGCGTACCGGTGCTGCACAGCAACTTGCCGCATCGGCGGGCAGCGACGCAAGCGCACGGCGTGCATCTCAATCCGGCTTGGCCGGCTCGCGCATGTTCTGGATGCGCCGGCCGGTGGCGGCAATGTCATCCGCCCAGTCCGAATCCATCTTCACCACCGTGGGCTTGATCAGGATCACCAGCTCGCGCTTGCTCGTGGCCTGCTCGCCCTTGCGGAACAGCGCGCCGGCCACGGGCGCGCTGCCCAGGCCCGGAATGGCCGAGCGGCCGTTGCTGCTGCTCTCGGTCATCAGGCCGCCGATCACCACCATCATGCCGTCGGCCGTTTTCACCACGCTGTCGGTTTCATTCACGCTGTTCACGGCCAGCGGCACGGTGTTCGAGCCAGCCTGCGTAGAAGACGCCTTTTCCTTTTCGGTGATGGTGTTCACCAGCGTGTGCACATGCAAGGTGACGCGGTCACGGTCGTCGATCTGCGGCGTCACGTCCAGTGAAATGCCGGCGAAGAAAGGCTGGTAGGTCACGGTCGGCGGAATCGCCACCGCAGCCGCGGCAGACAGGGTGGTCGAGCCCGCCGTGATGTTGGTGATGAACGGCTCTTCGGTGCCCACCTTGATCACCGCTTGCTGGTTGTTCAGCGTGGCAATGCGCGGGCTGGACAGCACATGCACGTCACCCTGTGTTTCCAGGAAGCTGATGAGTGCGGCGAACTGCGAGCCTTGAATCGCCAGGCCCAGGCCGGCCGAAAACGCAGTTCGCGCGGTGCCGGCTGCCAACTGGCCGCCCAGCAAATCGGCCAGGCTGGCACCGGTCACCACCTGGCCCGCGCGCGTGGTGCCGGGCGCGCCGATCAGGCTCGTGTCCGCACCCAGCCCGGCGCGCAGCAGCCCCTGGCGAAAGGCTGACCAGTTGATGCCTTGCTGCGAATCCTTGTTGAGCTGCACATCGATCACCTTGGCTTCGATGATGACCTGGCGTTCCACATTCACCTGCATCGCGCGCAGCAGCTTTTCCACCGCGCGCAGCTCCTTGGGCATGCCGCGCACCAGCACCATGCCGCTCATCTGGTTCACGTTCACGGCACGGCCTTCGGCGCAGCCTTCCACGCCACGCAGGCGCTCGCCCACTTGCGAGTCGCCCACGAATGACACATCGGCGCGGCTAGAACTGCTGCCAGACTGAGCGCTGCGCGCCGCACTGGCCGTCATCCTGGGAATCTGGCAACCCAGCATGGTGCGCAGCGAATCTTCAACCTCGCCCCAGAAGTCAGACTTCGTGCTGGTGCTCAAGGCGCTGGCCAGGTTGGAGGCATAGCTCGAACCACCGCCACCGCCGCCACCAGCCGCGTTACCGCCGCCACCACCGCCGCCCCCGCCACCGGCCGCGTTACCACCACCGCCGCCACCGCCACCACCACCGGCAGCCGCGCCCGCGATCACCTGCAAGTCGCTCACCCCTCGGCGCTGGCCCAAGGTGTAGTTGACCTGGAAGAAGCGCGTCTGCATTTCGGGCGGCTCCACGAAGATGCGGGTGCCCACCAAGGTGTATTCATAGCCATAGGTATCGCGCACCGCGTCCAGCGCTTCCAGCACGGTGACGTTCTTCAGGTGCACGGTCAGCAGGTCGCGGCGGCTGGCGTTTACCGTGGCGGCTGCGGCTTGCGCCGCGGCATCGCCTTGCGCGCCCGGCGCAGGTGGCAGCGGCGTGCTCGCCTTGGGGCTGAGCAAGATGCTGTAGCGCGTGTCGGCCACGATGGCATGCAACACCTGGCCAATGGGGGCGTCGGTCACCACCAGGTCAAAGCGCGGTTCGGTGGGCGTGGCCAGGGTGCGTGGCAGCGTGGCGCGCAACGGCGGCAGCAGGCTTTGGCTCACCGCAGGCGGCACCACCACCGGCGCTGCGGGCTTGGGTGCGGGCGCTTGCTTCAAGGTGGCGTCAATGCGGTTTTGCGCCGAAAAATCCTGCGGCGGGTAGGTGGCGCTGCATGCACCCAGCAACCCCGTACAGCCGATCACGAGCCATGACTTCATTGACGAACTCCATTCGATACTTTGGCCGCAGCCCTGGGCGGCGCACTGGCGCCAACGCCCGGCGCCGCCGGCGGGCCCGCCGTGCCGGCTTGAGCCTGGCGTTTACTCTTCATGACGCCTGGGTTGACCGCGAGCATTTCCCGCGCTCCGGCCTCGCCGGTCAACAGCACGCCGTTGTGGTCGATGCGCGCCACGCGCATGCCATGGATCAGGTCGCCCACTCGAACGATCTGGTTGTCTATCGCCGCCACCGAGCGCGTGGCACTCGTCACCAACACCTGCACTCCGGCGCTGGGGCCGGCGGGCCTTGTGGCCGCGGTTGCATCGGGCGCATC
>JANMYI010000455.1:0-7103 GCA_031381955.1 Burkholderiales bacterium | reverse complement strand
CCAAGCCCTTGACCTGCGGCGCCTTGGCGAAAGGGCACAGGTTCAGGCCGATCACGGCGCGCTCCACCCAGGCGCGGGTTTCGGCGACAGCGTGGTGCTCGTCCATGAGGGTGATGTGAAACGTTGCTCGGTTCAACCCGCAGCGGGCAGCACGGCAGCGTGGGCATCAAGCACATCTTGCAGCGCGGCCATGAACAGCTCGATCTCGGCGCCGCCCACTTGCAGCGACAGTGCCACCAGGCCGCGCCGGGCCATGAACATGCCGCGTTCGAGCAAGGCAAAGAACAGCAGGTCGCGCACGCGCGCATCGCAGCCAACCAGGTCGGCCGCACTGTGCAACGGCCGGGCAGTGGGGTGCAGCGTCATCACCGAACCCAGGCCGCTGAATTGCAGGCTCAAGCCGCGCTGGGCAAACAAGGCGTTGCCACGCTCGCGCAGCGCGTCACCGCGGGCGTTGAGTGCGTTGATGGCAGCCGGCTGCCACAGCTCGCGCAACCCGGCCAGGCCGGCGGCCATGCTCAGCACGTTGTTGTTGAACGTGCCGGCATGCCCCAGCGCGCCGGGGCGGCGCGGGTCGAACTGTTGCATCACCTCGCGCCGGCCGCCAAAGGCACCGAATGACAGGCCGCCGCCGAAGTACTTGCCCAGCGTGGTGAGGTCGGGCGCCAGGCCGAGCTGGGCCTGGCGCCCGCCCAGGCTCAGGCGCGAGGTCATCACTTCATCCAGCACCAGCAGCGCGCCGCTTTCGCGCGCCAGCGCTTGCAGGCCGTGCAGGAACTCGGGCGTGCCGGCGATGCAGCCGCCGGCACCGAGCATGGGCTCGACCAGGATGGCGGCCAGCTCACTGCCCTGGCTTTGCACCACTTCGGTGGCGGCAGCCAGGTTGTTGTAGGGCGCCAGGATCCACTCATGTGGAACGTTAACCGACGCCGCCGCGCCGCCGAAGGCCAGCACGCCGCCGTGGTAAGCGCCTTCAAACACCAGCACCTTGCGCCGGCCGGTGAAGGCCAGCGCCGCGGCCAGGGCCAGCAGGTTGGCCTCGGTGCCGCTGTTGGTGAAGCGCAGCAGCGCCATCGATGCAAAGCGCTGTGTGAGTTCGCGCGCCAGTTCCACTTCGCGCTGCGTGTGCGAGGCCAGGCTCAGGCCGTCGTCGAGCGCGCTGATGATCGCCGCGCGAATGGCCGCCGGCGTGTGGCCGTACAGGCCGGCGGTGAATTCGCCCAACAGGTCGAGGTGGCGGTGGCCGTCGGCGCACCACAGCCAGCAGCCTTCACCGCGCACCATGGTCAGCGGGAACGGGGCCTGGAACAGCACGCTGCGGGTGTTGCCGCCGGGCATGAATTGCGCCGCCTCTTCGAGCTGGCGTGCGCTGGCGGGGTGGCGCGCACGGTAGCTGCCCAGGGCGGCAGACAGCGCCTGGTCGAGTGCGTCGTCGGGTGCGTCGGTGAGCGCGTTGCTCATGCTGTGGGGGCTTGCCTGGCCACACCGGCCACCTCGGCCACGATGCGTGGCAGCAGCGCCAGCGGCAGGTCGTGCCCCATGCCGGGAACCAGGTCGAGCCGCGCCCCGGCAATGTGCTGCAACAGGTGCTGCGCCGCGCCGGGCGGAATCAAGGGGTCGGCGTCACCGTGCAGCACCAAGGTGGGTGATTTGATGCGCCCGAGCAAGGGCGTGCGGTCGCCATCGGCCACCACCGCCATCAGTTGCCGCACCGTGCCGGCCGGGCGGTAGGCGCGCATCACGGCGGCGTGCAAGCGCTGGCGCAAACGTTCGGGTTCACTGGGGTAAACCGGGCTGCCGATGATGGCCATGAGCTTGGTCAGGTGTTCCACCACCGCCGCCGGCTCGCGGCTGCGCGGCGGCGTGATCAGCGCCTTGCGCACGCGCAGGCTGGGCTGCGGCAGGCGGCGCGCGCCCGAGGTGGTCATCATCAGCGTGAGGCTGCGCACCCGCTGCGGCTGCGTGGCGGCCAGGTGCTGGGCCACCATGCCGCCCAGCGAGGCGCCGCAAACGTGGGCACTGGGCAGGTTCAGCGCATCGAGCACGCCGGCGGCATCGGCGGCCATGTCGGCCAGGCTGTACGGCGCGGTCACGGGCAGGCGCAGCAGGTGGCGCACGCTGGCCAGGGCCAGGTTGGGCAGGCCCAGGTGATCAAACTGCTGGCTCAAGCCGGCATCGCGGTTGTCGTGGCGAATGACGCGAAAACCCCGCGCCACCAGGCCTTGCACCATTTCATCGGGCCAGGCCGTGAGCTGCATGCCCAGGCCCATGATCAGCAGCAGCGGCGTGCCGTTCTCAGGCCCGTGCACTTCCACTTCAACGTCGATGCCGTTGGCGCGCAGCTTCATGTCGTCGTCTTGAAAAACCAGCGCCGCGCACCTTGGGCGTGGAACGGTTGCCAGTCGTTTGGGGCCTGGCGCAGCCGGTCGGCCAGGGCGTACAGCGCCAGCGGGTTCAGGCCCATGCCGACATGGCTGGCCGCGATCTCGATGTTTTCAATGCGCGCGCCGGCTTCGCCGGCCTCATTCACGCTGCACGGCCAGGCCACGATGCCGTCGCTCTTGGAAAAAATCGAGGTCGTGGGCACCGGCGGGGCGCTGCGGATCTGCGCCAGCAGGCCATGGTCGCTATCGGGTGACCCGCCGTTGACCAGCTTGAAAAGCCGGTAGGCGTTGGTGGCCTTGGGGTGGCCCGCGAACGGCGCGCCCAGGGTGACGACGCAGCGCGTGAGCTCGGGCATTTCCTTGGCCAGTTCGCGCGCATAGATGCCGCCCAGGCTCCAGCCCACCAGGCTGGCCGGGCGCCCGCTCTTGTCGACCACAGCGCGCACCAGCTTGCGGCAGGCTTCGAGCACGCCGGCGCGCGGGCCGAAGTTCAGGCCCTGGCCCCAGGCATGTGGCGCATAGCCGCTGTGCTGCAAAAAGCGGCGCAGCGGCAAGGTGCTCAGGTCGGCCGCGCCCAGCCCGGGGAACACCACCACCGGGTGGCCATCGCCCTTGGGCAGGCGCGACAGCCACGGGCTGGCCACCAGCGACGCCGCGGCCTCCCATGGGGCGCGGCCTTCGAGCAGCAACAGCAACAGGTTGGGCGGCTTGAGCGGCTTGCCCTGCGCGGCGCGCGCATGCAAAGGCAGGTTAGGCAGCGCGTGCGGGTGGGGCGAGCCGGGGGAACCTGGGGCGCCTGGCAGGGGTGAGCTGGCGTCCATGCTCAGGCTTTGCTGCGCCGCTTGGTGGCGGGCCGGGCCGTTTGGCGCAGCGCAGACTTGACCATGCCCCGGGCCATGTCACCCGCCAGGCTGCTCAAGCCGCCCGCACCGCGCTTGACGGCGGCGCGCGCCAGGCCGTCGGTCGCCGCGCCCATTGCCGCACCCACCGCCACGCCCACCACCTTGCGCGCCTGGCGCAGCGCGCCGCGGGCCAGGCCGGCGGGCGCCAGCGGCTCGGGCTGGGGCAGCGCGCGCAGGTCGTCCAGCGCGAACAGCAGGCCCTGGGCCAGGTCGCGCACGTCGGGCATGGCGGCGGCGTCGGCCATCAGGCCGACATCAAGCGCGCCGTTGTAGCTCTGCACGGTGATGTTCAGCGCCACGCCATGGGTGACGATGGAGGTGGGGAAATTGCTGAGCATGCGCGCGCCGGCCATGTACAGCGGCACGGCCGGGCCGGGCACGTTGGAGATGACCAAGTTGGACACAGGCGGCAAGCGCTCGGCCACCTTGGCCTTGCCGACCAGCGCGGTCAGCGCCTCCAGCAACCAGGGCACGCCGATGGAAGGAAAGTCTGTCGGCAAGATGCCCTTCACGCTGCCCAGCGTGCTCTTCATCGACGCCGTGGCCGCCATGATGTGGGCCAGGCGCTTGGCCGGGTCGGCCAGGTGGGTGCCCAGGCTGATCAGGCTCATGCTGGCCTGCGTGTCGGCGGTGGTGTCGCCGGGCGCGCGCAGCGACACCGGCACCGCAGCGATGAGTGACTTCTTCGGCAAGGCCTTGCGCGCCGAAAAGTAACGGCGCAGCGCGGTGCTGCACAGCATCAGCACCACATCGTTGAGCGTGGCGCCATGGCCGCGGCCCAGCGCCTTCAACTCGACCAGCGGCCAACTCACCGCCGC
Source organism: Burkholderiales bacterium (assembly GCA_031381955.1). Taxonomy (GTDB): domain Bacteria; phylum Pseudomonadota; class Gammaproteobacteria; order Burkholderiales; family Burkholderiaceae_C; genus Rubrivivax. The sequence continues at coordinate 2,999 of JANMYI010000455.1, read as the reverse complement.
GAACGCACGCCCTTCGCTCACCGACACGTTCAGCGCCGTGCGCGGTGCCAAACCAAGCTGATTGCCGGAGCCCGGGCCGCCCAGCAGCTTGGTTCCCGCCAGGGCCTGCTTCGCCGCTTTGCCCAGCGTGCCGGCGGTGCCGGGCAGTTCCTTGATGATGCGCGCCACCATCTGCGCCTGGTGGCTCAAGGCGCCGCGCAGCATCTGCCCCATGTCTAACCGCGCCGTGCGTGGGCGCGACGAGGGTTTGATGTCCAGCGCGCGTGGCTCGGGGCTCAGGTCGAGGATCACATTGGCCAGCGCCACGGCGGCCTGGCCGTCTACCGCGGCGTGGTGCAGTTGGGTGTACAGGCCCACGCGGCGCAAACCGTTGGCGCCCGGGGACAGGCCTTCCAGCACATGCATCTTCCACAGCGGGCGTTTGCGATCGAGCAGCACCGGGTGCAGCCGGCTCACCGCGGCTTCAAGCTCGGCCATGCCGTCGCCCAGGCGCGCCGCCTTGGGCAGCTTGATTTCAACGATGTGTTTGGCCAGGTCGGGCGGCGCATCAACCCAGGCCGGGTTGGCCAGGTTCAGCGGCATCCACCACAGCCGCCGGCGCAACACCGGTGCCAGCGGCAGGCGCTGTTCGATGTGTTGGCGCAGCGCCGTGACGAAGCGGCCTTTGTGACCGGCCGGCAGCTCGAAGACGTGCAGCGCGCCCACATGCATGGGCATCTGCGCGGTTTCAAGATAGAGGAAGGTGGCGTCCAGGCCAGAGAGCTGTTTCATGGTGCACACCTCTTTTGCATGTGCCGCCGCCGCCTCACAACGCGCGCAGCGGGTGCGCCCAATCGGGCCATGGACTTTCGAAGAAGGCCTGGGTCATGGCGTGGGTCACTTCGGCCTGCGTGGCGGGGTTCCAGCGCGGCGCCTGGTCTTTGTCGATGACCAAGGCGCGCATGCCTTCAATGCACTCACTGCCGGTGCCGCTTCGCACCGCGAAGCAGTGCCGCGCCAGGCTGCGTTCCATGCGCAGCACTTCGGCCAATTCCATGCTGCGGGCCCGCCGAATCTGTTCAAGGGTGACGGCCAGCATCAAGGGCGAGGCGCGCTCCATCGCCGCCATGGCGCGTGCCGCGAAGGGCCCGGTGTCACGCTTGAGCGAGGCCAGGATGTCGACCACGCTGCCGCCGCCGAAGTGAGTGTCTATGCTGCCGCGGTGTTCAGCCAGCAAGCCCACGCCAGGGTCCACCGCATGCGCGTGCACCGTGGCCAGCACCTGTTCGCCGCTGCGCATGGGTTGATCGACCAGGGCTTCAACCAGCGCCGGAATGTCGGCCGACATCACCCGCAGGTCAGCCAGGCCCAGGGCCAGGGCATCAGACGCGCCGATGGTTTGGCCGGTCAGGCCCAGGTATTCGCCGGTGTGGCCGGGGCAGCGCGACAGGAACCAGCCGCCGCCGGCATCAGGAAAGAAGCCGAGGTGAACATCGGGCACGCCCAGGCGGCTGCGTTCGGTGACGACGCGCAAGCGAGCCCCCTGCACCAGCCCCAGGCCGGCGCTCATGGTCACGCCGTCGAGCAGCGCGATGATGGGCTTGCTGTAGCGGTGCACCAGGTAGTCGAGCGCGTACTGCTCGGTGAAGAAGTCGACCAGTTGAGCGTCTCCCTCCTGCACCGCCTGGTGGAAGAAACGCAGGTCGCCACCAGCGCTGAACGTGGCGCTGAGGGTGCCGCCTTGCGCGGCCTGGAAGACCACGGCCATGACATCAGGCTCGCCATGCCAATGCAGCAGCAAGGCCGTGATGTCGCGCACCATGGGCAGGTTCAGCGCATTCAGCGCCGCGACCCGATCGAGCGTGATGAAGCCGATGCCGCCCAGCACCTCGCCACGGATGGCGCCCTGGCTGTTCAGCAACGGCAAGTTGCGCAAGGACATGTTCATGTCGGCTGCGTTCGGCGCAGCGCCCACGCCTCGTTGACGATCAAAGCTGCCAACACCAGCAACCCCCCACTCAGTACAGAAGAAGAGGGTGCCTCACCGGCACCCCACCAGACCCAGGCCACGCCGAAGACGACTTCGAGCAAGGCCAACAAGGCAGCTTGTGGCGCACTCAGGCGCCGCGCCGCCGACACCGCCATCAGGCACGGCAGGGCCAATTGAACCACGCCCAGGAACGCCAACCAACCCAGGTCAACACCCGATGCGCTGAAAGGCCAGGCCAGCGGCAGCGTGAGCAGGCTGGACATCAGCGCGCCCAGCAGCACGGCCGGCAACATGTCGGACGCGTCGGGATGTTGGCTGGAGTCGTGGCCACCCCCGCCGCGCATGCCCCCTTCATTCACGGGGGAAGCGGCCAGCGCAGAGTGCTGCGGCCGGGCCCGGCGCGCCAGGTGGTGCAGCAGCGCCCAGTTAACCGCCGAGGCCACCGGAACGGCCAGGGCAACCAGGGTGCCCAGCCACTGGCGCGAATCAGCCGAGCCCACCTCGCCGCCGTACATCCAGGCAATGCCCACGCCGGCCACGAAGATGGTGGCCCAGGTGGCCCGGCTCAGGCGGTGACCCAAGGTGAAGTGCGACAGCAGCGCCGTGAACAACGGCGCCAGTGCCATGGTGACCAGCACATTGGCCACCTTGGTGAGCGTGAGCGCCACCATGAAGGCGGTGAACATGACGGCCCAGCACACGCCAGACAGCCACAGCGCCCGGCCGCCGCGGCGCAGCGTTAACCAAAGCGTGCGTGGGCCACGCAGCGCCGACAGCATGACCACCAGCGCCACCGAGTTGAACGCACTGCGCCAGAAGGTGACCTCGAACCCGCGCGCCGACTCAAGCTGGCGTGAAACGATGCCCGCCGTGCTCCACAAAAGCGTGGTCAGGATCATCAACAAAACAGCACGCCGATGCGTCATGGTGTTAGCTGAGCGCCCCGCGCTCAGCATGTCAATCTGACTGGAGCCCCCTCCCGGAGGGGGCTCGGGGGAGCCGTGTTTACGCGGCGCGAAGCGACGAGGGG
>JANMYI010000386.1:0-3507 GCA_031381955.1 Burkholderiales bacterium | reverse complement strand
TGAGGTATTCAACGAAATCGCCAATGCCCTTGGCGGCCTTCAAACGTTGGTGCAAGACCGGAACCAGGTTGGCTTCAGCGTCGATGGCCAGCTCCTGTAGCTGGTAAACGCGGCGCTGGCTGAACAAGGCCGTATTTTCATCGTAGTACTTCTTGATTTCTTCAGCGCTGGGTTTTGGCGCGCCTTCACCCACCTTATCGAAGTAGGCGCGGGCGATGATTTCGCGGCGCGCCGCCTCAAGCTGGGTGAGCACCCGCTGATCACGATCGAGTTTCTGTTCCGACGCCTTTTGCAAGGCCAATTCCTGGTCGATCAAACGCTCAAGAACTTGCTTGCCAGCGGCGTCAGCCTGGTCGGGCTTCAAGCCACGCTGCTGACCCAGCACAAAATTGATCTGGTGCACGGTCAACTCTTCTTTGTTGACCCGCGCCGCTGATTGTGTGGCGCCTTTCTTGTCATCTTTCTTGCCGCCACAAGCGGCCAGGCCCAGACCCAAGGCCACCACCATGCAGGCGCTCACAATGGGATGGCGGGCGATCAAACTGCGCTGAAATGTCATAGACGTGCCCCATGCCCAGACCGGCATGGCCTTGTGTACAAATGTCAAAAACCCGGCGTGTTTCCAACAGCCAGGATCCCATGCAAAGGCTGGGGAGTGTAACGGCAGCCTCCGGCGCGCCCTTGAGCGCGGCGACGCATCTGTAAGCAATTGCCAGACCCTACCGTGATTTAGGCCCTGCATCTGCCCACCTAAGCAGGTGGTGAATGGCGCGCCGATAAGTGCTAGGCGCCTGGCGATTGAATCGGGGTTAACCCAGGCCCGACGGTTTCAATCAGCAACGTATGCCAACGTGCAAGGCGACGACGCCGGCACTCAAGCTGTGCATGTCAACATGGCCGAAGCCCGCCGCTTTCATCATGGCTTTGAGCGCTTCGCGGTCTGGATGCATTCGTATCGACTCGGCCAGGTAGCGGTAACTGTCACCGTCGCCCGCTACCCACCGGCCCAGCGCTGGCAAGACCTTGAAGGAATACCAGTCGTAGGGCTTGCTCAGCACGGGGGCGACTTTGGAGAACTCCAGCACCAGCAAGCGCCCGCCGGGTCTGAGCACCCGGGCCATTTCTCCCAGGGCACGCTCCTTGTGTGTCATGTTGCGCAGCCCGAAAGCCACACTGACCAGATCGAAGCTGGCGTCACGAAATGGCAGCGCCTCGGCGTCGCAGGCCAGGGTCGGCAGCGCGAGGCCTTCATCGAGCAGGCGGTCGCGTCCGACCCTCAACATGGCTTCATTGATGTCGGTGTGCACAACCATGCCGCCGGCGCCGGCACGGCGCGCGAATTCGCGCGTCAGGTCGCCGGTGCCGGCGGCGATGTCCAGGACCCGCTCGCCCGCCACCACGTTGGCCACCGCCACGGCATAGGCCTTCCACATGCGGTGCAGCCCAAGCGACATCACGTCGTTCATCAGGTCGTAGCGCTGCGCCACGGAGTCGAACACTTGGCGCACATGGCTGGCCTTGTCGCCTTCAGCGACGCTGCGAAAGCCGAAATGCGTCTGGCTCATGGTCTTGCCCTCCGAACCATCGGCGATCAATGGTTGCCGCAGGCATGGCCAGTGTTTGCGGCCACCAGCGCCACATCGCGGCTGGCCCCGGCCGCTTCCAAGCGGGCCAGGTAGCGGGCCAACAGCTCTTCGTGCTGCGAGCCGAGCTGGTACAACAGCGCCCACGAAAAAATGCCGGTATCGTGGCCGTCTGAGAACCGCGGCTGCACGGCGTAATGTCCCACCGGCTCCAGGGCGTCTATGCTCACGGCGCGCTTGCCGGCTTGCAGCACTTCCTGCCCGGGTCCATGGCCTTGTACTTCGGCCGATGGCGAGTACACCCGCATCAATTCAAACGGAATGAAGAACTGCTCGCCATTGTCGAAACCGATTTCAAGCTGCCGGGATTGCTGATGCAAGGTCAGCGCGGTGGGGTTGGGCGTGGTCATGAGAGCCGGCGGCCAGACATTCGGCCTTTGCGATGGGTTGCAAAGTGTAGCTGCGCCGCCGCTTCACTCGTGCTGGCGCTGCTGGGAACGGCCGCAGCGGCCCCGCGTCAACATTGGTCGTTCGAGCCCACGCGCGACAACTTCAACGCCCAGGCTCTGCTCGACCTGCGTGGCCTGAACGAAGCGGTGGCCGGCCAAAGTGGCACGATCAGCGCTTCCGCCCAGGGCGGTTTCGTGCGTGGCGATGGTCAGCCGATCCGCTTTTGGGCCGTGAACTCCGAGGTCGCCCGCCAACCGTTCCAGCGCAAACCCTTGGGCGCACAAGAGCCACCCGACCTGAAACGCCATGCGCGCTTCCTGGCCAAGCGCGGGGTCAACCTGGTGCGGCTGCACCGGCAGATCAGCCCCAATCCGCAAGCCCGCCCGCTGCCGGCCTTTGCCGACATCAACACCGAGGAGCGCGATGGCATCTGGCGCGCCGTGGCCGCGCTGCGCCAAGAAGGCATCTACAGCGTCATCTCGCCGTACTGGGCCGGCGCCATGCCGCTGGCACCCGGTTGGATCAAGGGCCTTAACGCGCCGCAGCAAGCCTGGGGGCTGTTGTTCTTCGACGCCGATTTGCAACGTGCCTACAAGGGTTGGCTCAAGCAGTTGCTGACCCCCATCAACCCGCACACCGGCGTGCCGCTGGGCCGCGACCCCAGCGTGGCGGTGGTGCAGATCCAGAATGAAGACAGCCTGTTGTTCTGGACGGTGGACAGCATCAGCGGCCCACATCGCGAGGCCCTGGAGGCCGCATTCGCCCGTTTCCTGAGCGGCAAGCATGGCAGCCTGGCGCAGGCCGCGGCGCGTTGGCCAGGTGAAGCACTCAAGCCCGACGCCGTGGCCGCGGGCCGCGTGGCGCTGCTGCCGATTTGGGAGCTGACGCAAGCGCGCCAAGGCGGGCGCGCGGCGCGCCTGGCTGACCAGACTGAATTCCTGGCCACCACCATGCTCGCGTTCAACACGGAGATCGTTCGTTACCTGCGCGAAGACCTGGGCGTGAAGACGCTCATCAATGCCGGCAACTGGAAGACGGCCAGCTCCGTGCGGCTCAACGACGCCGAGCGCTGGAGCTATGGCCCGGGCGAAGTGGATGCTGCGAACATCTACACCACGGGCGAGCACCAAGGCCAGTACCCGGGCTGGGCCATCGTCAACGGCGACCGCTTCACTGAGGTCAGCGTGCTGCGCCAGCCGCAACACATGCCCTTGGCCGTTCGGCAAACCGCCAGCGCCCAAGGCGTGCGGCCCTTCATGATCACCGAAGGCAGTTGGGTCGCACCCAACCCGTATGCGGCCGAGGGGCCGTTCCTGGTGGCGGCTTACAGCTCGCTGCTCGGCATCGACGCCTATTGCTGGTTCAACGCCGCTGATGAAGCCTGGTCACCCCCCGGCAGCGCCAACGGTTGGCTGGCCTCGCAAGCCAAGTGGAGCCTGGGCACGCCCGAAACCCTGGGCAGCTTTCCGGCCGC
>JANMYI010000525.1:0-2279 GCA_031381955.1 Burkholderiales bacterium | reverse complement strand
TGCCGTGCCTGGGTAGGCGCGGCAGCACGTCAGGTCGTCAAGGCGCCGCGCAGCGGAAGCTGCTGGCCAATGCCGGGTTGCCGCTGCCCTTGTATTGCGGGTAACTCGGGTGCACGCACAGCGGCCGCGACAGCACGGTGGCGGCGCTGGCATCAAGCTTTGACGCCAACAGCGTGCCCGGCGCCTTGTGCTTGCTGACCCAGTCGTCAAGCGCCTGGAGCAAGTCGCTCGTGTCAGCACCCGGCCCACCCGCGCAGTGGTTGACACCCGGCGCGAGGTACATGCGCACGAACTGGTCGGCATTGGCCCACCCACCCACTGCCGCCTGCACCTGGCTGTAATAGTCGAGCGTGGCGCGGTAGCTCAAGGCGGAGTCATTCGTGCCATGCCACAAGATCAGCTTGCTGCCCCCACCCAGGAACGGGTGCAGCGCCGCGTTCGTGGCGTCATTGAGTGCCGACATGGCGCCTAAAGCCGCCGGGTTGCTGTCGAAGTTGTAGAGCAGGGAGTTGGCCAACGGGTCACCTGCCAGGTAGTACTTGACCGTGGTGTCCTGGAACAAGAACTGCAAGCGCGGGCCGCTGCTGACCCACAGGTCCCAGGCCCCGCCGGCACTTTCATTGCCGCTGAGCGGCCAGCCGGGGTAGTGATACGCGCCGCCCGCAATGGAAGTCGGGTTGGTGTACGAGCTCACCACCGCGAGCTGGGCGTCAGACAGGCAACTGTTGCCCGTGTCGGCAGCTCCGGCGCAGCGCAGCGTGGCCGAGTTGAAGTGGCAGGCCTGCGGGTTGCTGACCACGCCGTCGGCCACGCCGTCTGCCGCGTCGCAGGCGGCCAGCACGGCGTTGGACAAGGTGTCGAGCTTGGCCGCACTCATGGCCCCGCCCGGCGCGGCCAGGGCCTTGGCGGTGCGGTTGAACGCACCCATGATGCCGACCCAGTTGTAGGCCGGCGCGCGCGAGATCACGCCGTCAAACAGCCAGGGGAAGCGCTGCACGTTGATCAAGCCCTCGCGGCCACCGTTGGATCAGCCCTCGAAGTAAGTGCGCTTGGGCGCGTGGTGGTAGTGGTGGTCAGCATGGCTGAACGGCTGCGGGCGTGCGCCACTGCGGGCAGTCTGCGCCGCCGGCGCAAGCGTGTTCACCCGGCCTGCGTGCGCGCTGCGCGGCACGCTGCCCGCATCGCACCGCCATAGGGTTCCCGGCATGCAAGCCAGTTCGTACACTAGCGTATAACATCGCTTGCGAACCAACGGCGCTTTGCCACGGCTCGCAATCAGGCGCAATCGAGCGCCGGCAGCAAAGGGGCCACGCAGCATGTTGGTGCAGGTATTGAACGGGTTGGTGTACGGCGGCCTGCTGTACATCGTGGCCGTGGGCCTGGTGCTCATCTTCGGCCTGCGCCGGGTGGTGAACTTCGCCCACGGCAGCTTGTTCATGCTCGGCGCCTACGTGGGCTTCAGTGCCGCCGCGGTGGGCAACTACTGGGTGGCGCTGGTGGTGGCGGTGGTGGTGCTGGCCGCGCTGGGCGGCCTGCTCGATGTCTTCGTGTTCCGCCCCTTGCAGCGCCAAGACCCCATCGTGACCGTGCTCGTCACCTTCGGCCTGCTGCTGGTGCTGGAAGACCTGGCGCAAACGGTCTGGGGCAAGGGCTACCGCACCCTGGCCGTGCCTGATTTGTTGGCCGGCGCGGTGAAGATTTCAGGGCAGGACTTTCCGCTCTACCGCCTGATGGTGATTGCCGTGGCCGCGCTGGTGGCCTTGTCACTCACCTTGTGGCTGCGCTATAGCCGCATCGGCCTGTTCATTCGTGCGTCGAGCGTGGACCCGGTGACCACCGCGGTGCAGGGTGTGAACACCAACCGGGTCAGCGCCATCGTGGTGGCCATCGGCACGGGCCTGGCGGGGCTGTCGGGCACCATCGCCGCGCCACTGTTGGCCATCTCGCCATCCATGGGCGGCTACATCCTGGTTGAATCGTTCATCGTCATCGTCATCGGCGGGCTGGGCAGTTTTTCCGGCGCCTTCATCGCGGCCCTGGTGATCGGCCAGATCTACAACTTCGGTGTCGTGCACCTGCCCTGGGCCTCGACCATGATTCCTTTCCTGCTGATGGTGGGCGTGCTGGTCTGGCGCCCGGCGGGCTTGGCAGGAAGTCGTGTCTAACGTTATTGCGCGCTCAGCGCCGCCCATGTCAACCCGCGGCGCCGTGTTGTGGGCACTGGGCTTCATCGCCGCGGGCCTGGCCCTGCCGCTTGCCATTGGCTCGGTGTTGTTGAT
>JANMYI010000328.1:0-5132 GCA_031381955.1 Burkholderiales bacterium | reverse complement strand
ACCACCACATCGGCAGCGGCCGCTACTTCGACGGCGTGGTGCCGATGAACTGGCTGCAGCACGTGGAAAACATCCACGACTACGGCCACTTCATGTGGCTGCACTACTTTCACAGCGGGCCGCAATTCGGCTCGCGCTATGGCGAGTTGGACAAGCTCGATTTCCAGCCCTGGGAACGCATGCGCAACCTGAGCTGGCGCCACACAGCACAGGGCGTGCTCAGCGACCGGCAACAACGCCTGCCCGATGGCCGCTTGTTGCGCACCCTGGTTGAAACCTTGGTGCCCGGCGTGCGCGGCGTGCCCAACCCCTTCGGCGGCGCCGGGCGCATTGACAACCTGGGCTTCGTGCTGCCGGTCGATGACACGCACCTGCGCATCTTCAACGTGTTGCGCGGGCGCGAAGACACCTTCTTCCAACAACTGCGCAACTCGCGCGGTGAACGCGAACGCCGCGCGGCGGCAGACCCCTTGTTTGCGCAAAAATTCCCCGGCGACTGGGAAGCCCAAGGCAGCCAGGGGCCGATCACCCTGCACTCTCAGGAACACCTGGCCACGAGTGACCGCGGCGTGGTGATGCTGCGCCGCCAGTTCAAGGCCCAGGTGGAGCGCGTGCGTGCCGGGCAAGACCCGATCGGCGTGGCCTACGAGCCGGGGAGCGAACTTGTGCGGCTTGAAGCCGGGCAGTTTTTTGTTGCTGCTTGAGCCGGGCGCGATTGCGGCCGATCTCCGCTCATATCAAACGTTAATTCAGGGCGACGCAGGGTTGGCATGATGGCCGCTTGAGCATCTGATCAAGCCCCACCGGCCGCGCGGGGGCGCGTGGTGCACGCTGGTGGCGCGGGCGCGCACGCATCGGCTTGTCATGCGCGCAGCACCCCCACAAGGGTGACGCCGTCACCCCTAACATCCCGCTCAATCTCCCTAGCTTGCGCCTTGCGGGCCGCGGGCGTGCGGCCTACGCTTGGCTGCTGCGTGCAACCCACACCGTTGCACATTCGTTCAGCACCCAGGAGTGATGTCATGAGCCAGTCAAAGTCCAAGAAGCCAGCCGACCGCGGCCTGCCGCTTGAAGTGCGGGCCAGCTTCAGCGAGCGGCCCACCGGGTTGCAAAGCGTGGTGGCGTACGCGTTCAGTCAAGGCGGTGCCTTGCTCGACATGCAGGCCCTCGACAAAGAAGGCCGCGCCACGCTCACGCTGCCCGCGGGCAAAGAGGCGCAAGCCGTGCGCGTGGTGTTCGGCCCCGAGGTGGAAAAAGACCTGCTCGACGCCGGCGAACTGTTGCGTCGCGGTGGCCTGGATCGCCACATCGCGGTGCGCCCGAACATGGAGCGGCTGCCGCCGCTGCTGGTGGCCATCGGGCCCGACATCTCCAGCCGCTGGGTCGGCCGCCTGTGCACCGTGAACGGCACGCTGCTCAAGAGCGTGGTCAGCGGCGGCGTCACGCTGCGCCTGCCGGTGTGCAACGCGGCGGTCGATATCTACGAAGTTGACCCCTGGCCGCTGATCCTCGTCAAGCTGCCTGAGCTCGACATCGACCGCTTGCGCGACATCATCGACGGGCCGTGGCCGCCGGTGCGCTGGCCGATTCCGCCGCGCCCGCCCGAGCCCTTCATCGGTGACCTGACGTTCGACCCCCGCATCAACCCGGCGGCCCGCGTCGGCCTGAACCCGCAGCCGCTACCGCCGCGCGAGTCGGCCGCGATGAGCCTGAACCCCGGCGTCATGCGCGGCTTCAACCCGCAACCCGACCCGCCCCGGTTTGCCGTGCGCAGCGCCGGCTGGCCGGCCGAACTGCAACTCGCGGCGCGTGCCTCACGCCCGGTGTTCGAACGCGCCCTGGTGGCCAACCTCGACCTGCTGCGCCCCATCTTGTGCTGGCTGTTCCCGCTGCGCGTGCGCAAGACCAAGCTGATGACGGTGATGACCGACGATTGCGGCCACTTCCACGCCGTGATCTGGCGCTCGATCTTCAACTTCGACCAACCCGACCTGTACTTCATTGCGCGCCAGCGCGTCTGGCCATTCTTCTGGGTCACCATTTATGAGCCCACGCCGGTGGCTTGCCACACCTGGTGGAACTACGTTTGCGGCACCGAGGTCACGCTCGTCACCACGCACCCGGCAGCGCATGCGTGTGCGCCGTGCCCGCCCGTCATCGCGCCGAACAACTGGGTGCTGTTCATGGCGGTGGGCAACACCTCGGTGTGGCGCATCCACGGTGCGAACGACAGCACAAAGCTCGGCGCACTGGGCCACAACGCGGCCCAACACGGCCTGCTCGACGACGCCGCGCCGTGGGGCGGCAGCCTGCGCCCGCGCCTGGAGTTCGACAACTCCTTGCGCAGCGACCTGGGCCTGCGCTACTACCGCGTTTCATGCAAGCGCGCCAGCGAAGACGAAACGCAGTGGCGCCCCAACATCGAGGCCATCAACCGCCACTACACGCACGAAGTCGGCGGCGACCTGATCGTGGAGCAGTACCCGTTGGGTCCGAACACCGTGGGCACGCAGCCGCACCTGTGTGAAATTCCGCCGGCCTTGCCGCCGGAAGGCCAATGGTCCTTGCCCAACGTGGTGTTCGACACGCAAAGCGCCGTGCTGCCCACCGCCACTTTCGCCCCCGGGCATGGCTTCGATGACGGCGGCACGCCGGTGGGAGTGGACGAAGGCGGCCTGTGGCAGATCAAGGTCGAGCTGTTCGATGCCGCGGGCAACCTGGTCGACCCCGAAGCGCTGGGCATCAAGTGGCGCGTGCCGGCCACGGGTGATTTGACCGGCACCATCCAAACCCGCGACGCGGCCGCGTTAGGCCTGGTGGACGCCGCGCTCAACCGCATGCTGCTGCCGGTGCGCCTGGACAACAACCCGACCCTGGCGCGCATCGATGCGCCTGCCGTGGGCGGCGCCACGGCGGCCGATGAATGCGGCGTGATGAACTACGCCGCCCTGGCCCAGCCGGTGACCGTGCCGTTCCTGGCCTTGCAACGCAACCGCTTTGCCACGTATTCGTTCTACGTGCAGCGCGGCGCGGTCAGCCCGGCTGAGTACAGCCTGGGTGGCACGGCGGCGGTGAACGCGGCGGGCATGCCGGCGGCGTTGCCGCCCTCACCCCCGGCTGATGCGCCGCCCACGGTGGGTTCGCTGCTCGATGCCTGCACCCTGGCTGGCTTTACTGAACAGTTGTACGTGGCGCACATGGCCACCGACGGCTGGTCGCGGCAAAGCCAGTACGACAGCCCGGCGGTGCGGGCGTTTGTGCTGGCACCGATCCTGAGTTGAGGCAACGGCCGATTTTCGGCGCCAGACGTCGTAGTCGGCCGGTGTGCGGCGCTGCAACGCGTCGTCGATGCCTGGTTGGCTACCGCAACCAGACCGTTGTGAATCCCATCACACGGTCTGGTTCCGCGGCTGAGGACGCTGGCGCGGCTAAGGCGCATTGCCCTCGCGGCTTATTAGCGCCGCCGCTCGTTCAGCTCTTGCGACGCCGCGCGACGAAGCCCACCACGCCCAAACCGGCGATCATCAGCGCGTAGGTTTCGGGCTCGGGGATCGGCGGCGGCACCGCGCCCAGGTTGGTCACGAAGAACGTCTCCTGGCCGCCAGTCGCGTTCAGAACGACCGCGCTCAAGCCGATCCGGTTGGCACCGACCACGAAGGAGTTGGCTGCGGCGGTCTGAGCGGCGTCGAGCGCAAACAGGAATCCTGAATTGCCGGTTCCCGTGAAGGTATTCGTCAAGCTACAGGTGGGATTACCGGGGCAGTTCACCAAGCCGGAAGTGAAGACCGAAGTACCGGTCGGGGTGAAGATGCTCAGTGACATGCCCGACAAATTCACGGCGGCGTCGTTGCCAGGCTCGGCCGCGTTGAAGACGATGCCGATTTGCGACGCATTGGTGATGCCCAGCTGGCTGAAGGTAAACGTGCTGTTCTGCGCCTGGGTGTTGCCGGTAAGCACATCGGCCGAACCATTCCATGAAACCGAACCGGATTCGCTGGTGGTGCTGCCGGGGCTCTGCAACGTCAGCAAGGTCGACACCGTGCCCAAGCCAGTGCCGCCGATGGGTGTTTGCGACTGCAGCACCAACATGGCTGACGCCGGCGCGGCCACCAGGCCGCAGGCAAGTGCTGCCGCAGAGGCGGCCAACTTGAGACTAGAAAACGTCATTGATACTCTCCTTGTGAGGTTGGCGCACACCTACTGTTCGCCTGAAGCGAATCTATTGTGGTCGTGACGTATTTGCTCCCCCCATTCGCGGGGTCGCCGTCAAATATTGAAAATGTCCTACGCCCGGACCAGCCTTCGTCCTACAGCGCCGAGCGGTTGGGTGGCAAGTGGCTGCCGATCTCGCCTGTTCTGCGCGTGAACATGGGCTGGCTGTCATCGCCACGGTCAGAAGGACCGAGTTCAATAGGTCAAGCGCGCGTAGTCGGTCTTCTGCGCCGCCGCGCGCGCTTGCCCCAGGGTCTGGATGCCCTGGGCGTGCAGCAGCTCGATCAGCTTCAAGAACACCTCGGCCGCCACCAGCGCATCGCCCAGGGCCGTGTGCCGCCCCAGCAACGGCACGCCCAGGCGCTGCGCAATGGCCTCCAGGCTGTGCGCGCTGTGGTGGCGGTGCGCCACGGCCGAAAGCAGCAGGGTGTCGAGCACCGGCTGCTCGAAGCGGCAGCCGGTGCTGGCTTCCTTCAATTGCAAAAAGCGCATGTCGAAGGCGGCGTTGTGGGCCACCAGCACGGTGTCCTGTGCAAAGGCATGAAAGGCCGGCAGCACCTGGGCAAGCGTCGGCTGGCCCTTCAGCATCAACGGCGTGATGCCGTGGATGGCGATGCCCGCACCGGGCAGGCTGCGCTGCGGGTCCACCAGTTGCTCGAAACGCTCATTGCGCAACAGCCGGCCGTTGACGATGCGCACCGCGCCGATCTGGATGATCTCGTCACCTTGCGACGGGTTCAGGCCGGTGGTCTCGGTGTCGAAGACGGTGAAGCTCAGGGTGCTCAGTGGCTGGTCGTCCCACGCGCTGCGCGCGCCGGTGCGGGCGAACAGATCGAAGTCGTAGACCGCGCCGGCCGGTTCGCTTGCAACGACGGGCAGCGCGGCCTGGGCCGGCGCGGCGGCCAGGGGCAGCAGCAGGC
>JANMYI010000327.1:0-1517 GCA_031381955.1 Burkholderiales bacterium | reverse complement strand
GCCAGCGCGCGGTGTGGGGTGGACGCGCCGACGTTCGCAAGGCGCTTTACATGGCAGCTCTGGCGTCGGTACGCCACAATCCGATCTTCGCTGCACAGTACGCGCGGATGGTGGGTGCCGGCAAACGCAAGAAGGTCGCACTCTGTGGCAGTTATGCACAAGATCCTGACCATCTTGAATGCCATCGGGAAGTCGGGCCGACATTGGGATGCCTCGATGCACCAGGCTTGACAGAACAGACGGTTGCTCACGCGGGCTCGCCGCCACCCACCGCGCTCGCTGGCGCGCAGGGTGCCGCCGGAATGCGGCGCAGCGCGCCTGGCCGGTGCGCTCGCGAATGCAGCGATAAAGGCTGCGCCATCGGCGCGATGCCGCACAGCCAGATCAGGCCGGCATTGCCGGCAGGGATGACGACAGCGGCCCGTTCCCGCGCCCGCGGATCGCGGGCTTGGGTCCCTTCACGCTGCGCGTGAACGAGGCCCGCTTGACGAACTGGCCGTCGTTCCGTTCCCGCCGCTGCGCTTCGTTCGCTGCACGCCGGCCAGATCGTCACCCCGGTCACCCGCCATGCCCGATGCCGGGCCGATGATATGAATCCACGGAAGTGCCCGCCGCGCCTTGACCGAGCGAGGCCGGACTGCGGCGCAGTCGGCTTGGCAACCGTTGAGTCCGGTGGTCAATTCGCGCCGGCATCCCCTTAACGCTCCAGGAAACCTGATTCATCGCAGTACCAACCCCGCCTGCTCCAGCACCTCAACCAAGCCGTTGCTCATCTTTTCCAGCTCGCCTTCAGGGAACCCGAACCGATTGAAGATCATGTTCATGCCGCCGATTGCGCGCTTCAGCGCCGCCGCGACCAGAACGGTGTCCATCTCCACCGCGCCGCGCCCTGGAAACCGGCTGCCCGCCACGCAGCACAGAAGCAGCTTGATGCTGTCGTCAACCTGGTTGAAGAAGTACGCCCAGCCAGGCCACGCCAGCTCCAGCCCACACAGCAACGCCCGAACCTCGGGAATGTCCACCAGCTCACGTGGATCGTTGTTGTAGCCGTCCACCACCAGTGTCATCTGGCCGCGGTAGCGCCAGGCGTCCTCGCGGTTTGCCAGGAAGGGCTTCAAGCGGAACACGACCGACGCGATGTCGCCGGCTTCAACCTCCCGGCGCGAGATCATCAGGACGATGGGTTCGGTGACGCCGGGGCGAAGGTCAAGGCGAGGGTGAGCTGCCATCGTGCGATTTTCTCGCGGCCTTAAGGGGCTCGCGCATGGTAGCCCAGCCATTCCAGTCTCACGACGCGGTTGCGCACGCGCTATTCGACATGCACTTACCCTGGAGGCGTGGGTCAGCGGACCGACACATCGGCGCAAAACTCATCTTCCAGGTGGATTTCGCGGTGCAGCGTCATGGCGTCAAAAGCCCTCAAAGGTGGGGCGATCAATACACGGCGTCATGATCGCCGACATTGATCGGAATGATCTCCCGCTCGTTGATCAGCAAATGCAGCGTGATGCGGTAGG
>JANMYI010000299.1:0-4646 GCA_031381955.1 Burkholderiales bacterium | reverse complement strand
CACCGACGCCGTGATCACCACCGATGCGCAAGGCCAGGTGTTGTGGCTCAACCCGGTGGCCGAACGGCTGACGGGCTGGGCCAACGACCAGGCACAGGGCCGGCGCTTAAGCGAAGTGTTCAACATCATCGATGAGCACAGCCGCGCGCCCCTGGCCAACCCCGTGCAGGCCTGCTTGCAGCAAGGCCAGGCGGTCACCTTGGCGCAGCCCGCCGTGCTGTGCGCGTTGGGTGGGCAAGAATGCGCCATTGAAGACTGCACCTCGCCGATTCGCAACGCGCAGGGCAGCGTGCTGGGGGCGGTGCTGGTGTTTCGCGACGTGACCGTGCGGCGTCGATTAACGAACGAGATGCGTCACAGCGCCAGCCATGACTCGCTGACCGGGTTGGCCAACCGCGCCGAGTTTGAAGTGCGGCTCAAGCGCCTGTTCAAGCGCGCCTGCGAAGACGGCAGCCACCATGCGCTGCTGTTCGTCGACCTCGACCAATTCAAGCAGGTCAACGATGCCTGCGGCCATGCCGCCGGCGACGAGCTGCTGCGCCAGGTGAGCATAGTGCTGACAGATGCGGTGCGCGCGCGCGACACCGTGGGCCGCCTGGGCGGCGATGAATTCGCCGTGCTGCTGGAACATTGCGACGCCGGCCAGGCGCAGCGCGTGGCGCAGCAGATTTGCGAACGCGTGGAACGGTTTCGCTACAGCCACGATGGCCGGCACTTCCACATTGGCGCCAGCATTGGGCTGGTGCCGCTGGATCAACGCTGGCCCGACACCGCCGCAGCGCTGCAAGCGGCTGACACGGCCTGCTATGCCGCCAAGGCGAGCGGGCGCAACCGTGTGCACTGCTTGCTGGAAGTGCCTGAGCCTGCTGCAAGCGCCGTGCCACCAGACGCTGCAAACGTCGTCAGTGATGTGAAACTTTAGTCCCACTTGGCGCCGGTCTCGAACCAACGCTTGATGGCGACGCGCTCCGCCTCGGTGATCTGCGTGGCATTGTTTTGCGGCATCAGCCGCGTCACCACCGTTTGCTGATACACGGCTTGCGCATGCTGGCGCACCAGTTCGTGCGTGTGCAGGGCCACGCCCTTTTGCTGCACGGCCGCGTTGTGGCACACCGCGCAGCGCTGCTGCACGATGGCGTTGACCTCATCCAGGCCGCCACCGCCTGCCGCAGCCACGGCGGGCGGCGCGGCGGGTGCCAGCGCCAACCCCAGCAAGACCAGCAAAGCCGAGCCGGCGGCCACGTAACCCCAGGGCGGCGCCACGCCCTTCACATGCGCCTTGTGCCGGGCCACGAAAAAGTGGCGAATCAGGGCGCCGGCCAGCATCAGCGCCACCAGCACCAGCCAGTTGTGGCGCGCCTGGTAGAGCCAGCCGTAGTGATTGCTCAGCATGGCCACCAACACCGGCACGGTGAAATAGGTGTTGTGCACGCTGCGCTGCTTGGCGCGACGGCCGTGGATGGCCGCCACGGCCAAGCCCGCCTTCATCTGCGCCACCACCTTGCGCTGGCCGGGGATGATGAGGAAGAAGACGTTGGCGCTCATCGCCGTGGCCAGCATGGCGCCGATCATCAGAAATGCCGCGCGTCCGGCAAACAGCGAGCACGCAGCCCAAGCCGCGGCCACCACGAAGGCGCTGACCAGCGCGCCGACCATCAAGTCACCGTTCTCGCGCTCGCCCAGCGTGCGGCAAATGGCGTCGTAGACCAGCCAGAACGCCACCAGCAGGCCCAGCGCCGCGGCCACGGCGCCGGCGGGTTGCCAGTCGAAGACATTGCGGTCGATCAGGTAGGTGCCGGGGTTGAACAGGTACATCGCCACGAACAGTGCGAAGCCCGTCATCCAGGTTGAATAGCTTTCCCAGTAGAACCAGTGCAGCTCGGTGTGAATCTTTTTGGGCGCCAGCATGTACTTCTGCGGGTTGTAGAAACCCCCGCCGTGCACCGCCCACAGCGCGCCGTCGACGCCTTTTTCAAGCAAGTCGGGCGAGGTCGGCTTGATCAGGTGGTTGTCGAGCCAGACGAAGTAGAACGACGAGCCGATCCAGGCGATGGCGGTGATGACGTGCAGCAAGCGCAGCAGCGCGTTGGCCCAGTCAAGGAGGTGGCTTTCCACTCTGGTACTCCGTGCCGCTCACCACTGCGGGCGCTGAAAGCGGGCTGTGTGCCGCGCATCCTGGCCGGGCTCAGGCCCGGGCCGGCGCCGCTGCGGCGTACGGTCGGCAGTGTAGGCAGTTTCAGGCCGCCGCTGCGGTGTCGGACCGCACGGCCCAGCTCACGGCAGCAAAGTCAACGCGCAACTCGATCCAGGAACCCACATGCTCCCAGCGCAAGCCCAATTCATGCGCGGGCGTGTCGAGCAGCGTGAAGCACCCCGCGAACGCCGGGTGCGTGTTGCGCAGGCGGATCAGTTCGAGCAGTTGCTGCACCACCGGTTGGCCCAGCGCCTGCGTGATCTCGGCGCCGCTGTAGTGGTGGCGGTTGATGTCGCGCCCGACGCCGCTGCGTTGCAAGAGCGCCATGTCGTTGCCGCCGGCCAGCAGGCCCACGTAATACACCTGCGGCACGCCGGGCAAGAAGAACTGCACCGCGCGCGCCGCCAGGTAGGCGTTTTCGTCGCGGCCCAGGGCATCGAAGTACGTGCAGTTGACCTGGTACAGGTCGAGGTTGGACGCCGCGGCGCCCGTGGCCTGGCGGCTCTGGCCGTCGCTGTTGGCGTGAATGCGCTCGACCAGCGCTGCCAGTTCGTTCGGCGGCACCAGGCCGGGGTGCGCGGCACGGTCTTGCGCATCGGCGCCGATGTCGATGATGCCGATGCCGTCATGCGTGTCCAACACATTGAGCGCATTGCGTGGCCGCAGCGCCGCCCATTGCTTCAGCGGCGCCGCGGTCTTGAAGAACACGGCATGCAGCAGCAGCGGCGGCAAGGCGAAGTCATAGACCCAATCAACCTGGGCCGCGATCTCGATCTGGCGCCGATAGTAGGCATGCACCTCCACCAACACCTCGATGCCCAGGGCCTTGGCGCGCGCCGCGAATTCGGCGATGAAGGCGAAGGTGTCGGCCGTCATGAAGCCGCTGCTGCCGGCTTGCTTGATGGCGTAGCCCACGGCGTCGAGCCGCACGCTGCGAATGCCGTTGGCGGCGAAGGTTTGCAAGATGCCTTCCAGGTAGGCCCGCCCGCTGGGGTGGCGCACGTCGATGTCAGCCTGCTGCGCGGTGAAGGTCGTCCACAACAGCTTGCGTTGGCCGTTGGCCAGGGTGGTGGCGCTGAAGGGCAGGCCTGGGCGCGGGCGATACAAGGCCAGCAAGTCGGCCTCGCTGGCGCCATGCGGGAAGACCGCGTCGAACGTGAGGAACAGGCCCGCCCAGGGCGAGGCCGCGCCGCGCGCAGACCAATCGAGAAACTGCGGTGAGGCCACCGACATGTGGTTGATGATCACGTCGCCCATCACATCGACCTGCCGCGCCAGCGCCGCGACATCGGCCCAGGTGCCCAGGCGTGAATCAACCTGCGTGTGGTCGATCGGGTCGAAGCCGGCGTCGGCACCGTCAATGGTGTGGAAGAACGGCAGCAGGTGCACGCCGCCGAACAAGCCGCTCAATGGGCCACCCATGCTGCCACCCAACAGGGCCTGCAAATCGGCCAGGCCGCCGCCGCCCAGGCGGTCGACATAGGTGATGAGTTGAACCTGGTTCTTCATGCCGCGGGCCGCGCCGCGCGCGTGTCAACAAACAGCACCGCCACCGCGGCACAGGCCAGCAACGCGCCGGCCAGGCGGATGACGTTGTCGGGCTGGCCGCCGAGCAGGCTGTTGTAGTACAGCGGCAGGGTCAGCATCTGGATCAACATCGGGATCACGATGAACATGTTGAAGATGCCCATGTAGACCCCGGCGCGCTCGGGCGGAATGCTGCCGGCCAGCATCACATACGGGTTGCCCATGATGCTGGCCCAGGCCAGGCCCACGCCGAGCATGGGCACGAACAACCAGGCCTTGCTGGTGATGCCGGGCAAGGCCCACATGCTGGCGGCGGCCAGGCTCAGGCACACCGCATGCACCACCTTCGGGCCGAAGCGGCGCGTGAACGGCACCATGGCAAACGCGGCGATGAAGGCGACGAAGTTATAGAAGCCGCCGATCTGGCCGTTCAGCAAGCCGGCATCACGAAAGCCTTCGCTGCCGGCGTCTGCCGTTTGGAACATCGTCTTGGCCAGCGCGGGCACGATGTAGATCCAGTAGCACATCATGCCGTACCACTGGAACAGCTTCATCCACCAGAGTTGCCGCATGGTGGGTGGCATGTCTTTGATGGCGGCCCAGATCTCGGCCAGCGTGGCGCCCAGGCCGCGCGGCTTCGCATCGAGCACGGCTTTCTCGCCGGCGCTGAGCGGCAGCTCGGGCACTTGCTTGATGCTCCACCACACAGTGGTGAAGGAGAAGATGGCACCGACGACGAAGGCCGCCATGGTGACTTGCGGAATGTGGTTGTCGCCCACCGCATCTTTGTTGAAGCCCAGCCAGACGAAGATGCTGGGCATCAGGTAGGCCAGCGTTTGCGCCAGGCCGGTGAAGGCACTTTGCGTGAGGAACCCCAGCGAATGCTGGTTGCTGTTGAGGCGGTCGCTCACATAGGCGCGGTAGG
>JANMYI010000285.1:0-7775 GCA_031381955.1 Burkholderiales bacterium | reverse complement strand
CGCCGCGTGCGGCGATGGCGCCCATCAAGGGCCGCTTGGTCGCGTCGCGGTTGCCGCCGCAGCCGAACACGCACCACAGCTTGCCACCGCGCGCTCGCGCCAGAGGGCGCAGCGCAGCCAAGGCCTTTTCCAGGGCGTCGGGCGTGTGGGCATAGTCCACCAGCAGTTCGGGCTGGCCCGTGCCTGAGCCCACGCGCTGCAAGCGCCCGGGCACGGGCTGCAGGGTGGCGCAGGCCGCGGCAGCATCGGCCAGCATGATGCCCAGCGCGCGCAGCACGCCGATCACACCAAGCAGGTTGTCGACGTTGTAGGCACCGACGAGCTGGCTTTGCACGCGGGCGGTGGCGTCGCCTTCGCGCACCGTGAAGGCCAGGCCTTGCGCACCTATCTCAATGTTTTGTGCACGCACGCGCGCGGCGCGCTGCGAGGAGCAAGTCCAAAGCGCATCACCACGCGGCGCCAATTCGCTCGCCAGGGCCTGGCCCTGCGCATCGTCGATGTTCACCACGCTGGCGCCCAGGCCCGGCCAGTCGAACAGCGCACGCTTGGCGCACCAGTACTCGGCCATGCTGGCGTGGTAGTCGAGGTGGTCGCGGGTGAAGTTGGTGAACAGCGCCACCGCGAGGTGCGTGCCGGCCAAGCGCTGCTCGGCCAGACCGATGGACGACGCTTCCAGCGCCACCGCGGCCAGGCCGGCATCGGCAAAGTCGCGCAGGGCTTGCTGCAGCGCCACCGGGTCGGGCGTGGTCAGGCCGGTGGCTTGCAGGTGCGGTGGCACGCCCAGGCCCAAGGTGCCGGCCACGGCACAAGGCCGGCCCAGTTGTTGCAACGCCTGCGCCAGCCACCAGCTGCTCGACGTTTTGCCGTTGGTGCCGGTGATGGCAATCACTTGCAGCCGCCGGCTGGGCTCGCCCAGAAAGGCCGCGGCCAGCGGGCCGGCCAGGGGCTTCAGGCCGGCCAGCGCCGCAACGGGTTGGCCAGTGAAGTCAAACGTTTGTGCGCCGTCGCCATCGACCAAACAGGCCACGGCACCGCACGCCAGCGCCTGCGGCACGAAGCGCCGCCCATCCGTGGCCAGGCCGGGCCAGGCGATGAAGGCGTCGCCCGGCTGCACCTGGCGGCTGTCGCTGCGCAGCCGCGCGGCGCCGCGCGAATGCAGCCACTGCACGGCCGCAGCCACGCTGGGCAGCGTTTTCAAGGCCATCAAAAGCTCTCCGGCACGGCAGGTGCCAGCCGCGCGGCCATGATCTGGGGTTTGACTTCGAGATCAGGCGCCACGTTCAGCGTGCGCAGCGTTTGTTGCACCACCTGGCTGAACACCGGCGCAGCGACATCGCCGCCGTAGTACACGCCGTTGTTCGGCTCATCCACCATCACCGCCACCACGATGCGCGGCTGGTTGATCGGCGCCATGCCGACGAACCAGGCGCGGTACTTGTTGCTGGCGTAGACCTTGCCGATCTGCTTGTGCGCCGTGCCCGTCTTGCCGCCCACCGAGTAGCCGATGGCCTGCGCCTTGGGCGCGGTGCCACCCGGTGCGGCGGCCAGGTGCAGCATTTCGCGCACGGCCTTGGCGGTGGCGGCAGACATGACGCGCTGGCCCGCCGGCAGTTGCGTGGTCTTGGTCATGGAGTTGGCCACCAGTTCGCCGTCGTGCGCAAACACGGTGTACGCGCGCGCCAGTTGGAACAGCGACACGCTCAGGCCATAGCCATAGCTCATGGTGGCCTGCTCTATCGGGCGCCAGGTCTTGTACGGGCGCAGCTTGCCGCGCTCGGCGCCAGGGAAGCCGAGTTGCGGCTTCTGGCCAATGCCCACCTGGGTGAACATTTCCCACATTTCGCGCCGCTCCATCTGCATCGCCATCTTCACCGTGCCGACGTTGCTGGACTTTTGAATCACCTCGGCCACCGTGAGCGCGCCGTGCGGGTGGGCGTCGCGGATGGTGCTGCCGGTGATGTTGATGCTGCCCGGCGCGGTCTGGATCACGGTGCTGGGCCTGACGCGGCCGCTCTCGATGGCCAGCGCGGCGATGAAGGGCTTCATGGTCGAGCCGGGCTCGAAGATGTCGGTCAGCGCGCGGTTGCGCAGCTTGTCGTCCTTGCTCTTCAGGCGCGCGCCGGGCGTGTAGCTGGGGTGTTGGCCAGGGCCAGCACCTCGCCGCTTTGCACGTCGAGCACCACCACGCTGCCGGCCTTGGCGCCATGCTCCAGCACCGCGTCGCGCAGGCGCTGGTAGGCAAAGAACTGCACCTTGGCATCGAGCGAGAGCTGCACATCTGAACCGTTAACCGGGTCGATCTGCTCGCCCAGCTCGTCGATCACCCGGCCGGGCCGGTCCTTGATGACGCGGCGGCTGCCGTTGTGGCCTTGCAGCGCTTTCTGGTGCGCCAGCTCGATGCCTTCGAGCCCCTGGTCTTCGGTGTTGGTGAAGCCCACCACATGCGCCGCGGCTTCGCCCTCGGGGTACTTGCGGCGGTAGTCGTGCATGGCGTACACGCCCTTGAGCTTGAGTGCATGCACCTGCTGCCACAGGCTTTCATCGGCCTGGCGCTTGAGCCAGGCGAAGTAGTTGCTGCTGGCCAGGCGCTGCTCCAGCTCATCCGGGCGCAGTTCCACCAGGCGCAGCAGGGCCCGGCGCTGCGCCACGTCGGCGCTGAATTCCTTGGGGTTGACCCAGATCGAGGGCGACGGCACGCTGGTGGCCAGCAGCGCACCGGCACGGTCTGTGATGCGCCCGCGACTGGCCGGCACCACCAGCGTATGGGCATAGCGTTTTTCACCCTGCTCTTGATAGAACTCGCTGCCATAAACCTGGATGTAGGCCGCGCGGCCGACCAGCACGCACGAGCCCACGCCGAGCAAGAACACCAGCAAGCGCGAACGCCAGGGCGGCGTTTTCGACGCCAGCAGCGGGCTGGTGGCGTAGTTGAGCTTGCGCGGCATGGGCGCGTTGAACAGCTTGCGGGGGCTGGGCTTCATCGCCCCGCTCCCGCCGCCACGGTGTCGGTGGCGTAAAGCGTCACGGCCGGCGAGGCGGTGCGCATGTTCAGCCTTTCGCGCGCCACGCGTTCCACCCGCAGGTGGGTGGCCTGGGCCTGGCGCTCGGCATCGAGCCGCTTGTCTTCCGCGTCGAGCATGGCTTGCTCGGTGCGCGCGCTGTCGAGCTGCGAATACAGGCGCCGGCCTTCATAGGCGGTGCGCACCAGGTACAGCGCACTGGCCACCAGAGCCAGCAGCAAAACGAGATTGAGCCGGTTCATGCACCTGGCTCCAGGCGCTGCGCCACGCGCAACACGGCCGAGCGCGCGCGCGGGTTGGCGCGCAGTTCGCTTTCGCCGGCGCGTATGCGGGCAATGGCTTGCAGCTTGAGTGGCGCGGGTGCGGCGAACGGCGCGCGGCGGTCAAAGGCGGCGCGGCTTTCACGCGCGATGAAGGTCTTGACGATGCGGTCTTCGAGTGAATGAAAGCTGATCACGGCCAAACGTCCTTCCGGGGCAAGCAAGTCCAACGCGGCCTTCAGGCCTTGTTCGAGCTCCTCAAGCTCGGGGTTGAGGTGAATCCGAAGAGCCTGAAATGTCCGCGTCGCTGGGTTCTGGCCCGGCTCGCGGGTTTTGACTGCACCAGCCACGACTTCGGCCAGTTCGGTGGTGGTTCGAACAGGGCGCCCGCCTTGTCGGCGAGCCACAAGCGCCTTTGCAATCTGCCCAGCAAACCGTTCTTCGCCATGACTGCGTATCACCTGTGCCAGCTCGCGCTCATCAGCGCGTGCCAAGTAGTCGGCCGCGGTTTCGCCGCGGGTCGTGTCCATGCGCATGTCCAGCGGCGCATCAAAGCGAAAGCTGAAGCCGCGCGCCGGCTCGTCGAACTGCGGCGAACTCACGCCCAGGTCGAGCAGCACGCCATCCACTTGCGTGATGCCGCGCGCGAGCAGTTGCGCCGCCATGTCGGCGAAGCTGGCATGCACGATGGCAAAGCGCGGGTCTTGAAGAGCCGCCGCGGCTGCCACGGCCTGCGGGTCTTTGTCGAACGCGATCAGGCGCGAGCGCGGCCCCAGTTGCGCCAGCAGCGCACGGGCATGGCCGCCGCGGCCAAAGGTGCCGTCGACATAGACGCCGTCGGCCGGCCCCAGCACCGCTTGCACGGCTTCCTGGAGCAAGACGGGAATGTGTTCGCATGGGTCGGTCATCAAAGGACCAGGGACTTGATCTCGGCCGGCATGCCCGCGGACACCAGGCTGGCCTCTTGCGCCGCGAAGCGCTGCTTGTCCCACAATTCGAGCAGATGGCCACTGCCCACCAACAGCAATTCCTTGTCCAGGCCCGCGGCTTCGCGCAGCTCGGGCGGAATCAGCACGCGCGAGGCGCCGTCGAGCTCCAGGTCGACCGCGCTGCCCAGGAAGATGCGGCGCCAGCCGGCGGCGTCCAGGCTCATGGCCAGCAAGCTGGTACGAAAGACGTCGAACGCCGGGCGCGGAAAGACCAGCAGGTAGCCGTGCGGGTGGCGCGTCAGCGTGAGCTTGCCATCACAGGCCGCCAACAACAGCTCGCGTTGGCGCACGGGCATCGAGATGCGACCCTTGCTGTCAAGCAAGAGAGCAGACGTCCCCTGGAACACTGTAGCTGACACTTTTCCCCACTAATTTCCACCGCTGGGGAACTGTAACAGGGGTGAAACCCACGGGTCAACGTGTCAGCGAAATTTATTCAATGGAATCAACAACTTAGGCCTGATAATTCATATCAGGAAAAAGTTAAGCAAAAGCAACGACTTGCGCGCGCTATTGAAAGTGTTGGGTTCGTTTTCAGGCAGATGCAACGATTGAGATAGGCAGCAAAGTCCACTCATCTCTCGTGTTAGCCACTCATTCAGGGGGTGGCTATAAACACAGGCCAACCGGACCTTAGTTTGACTGCTTGATCAGCCGCCCCGACGCCTGTTGAATCGGCCGCGCATTCATCGGGTACAGCCGAGCGAAGATGTCGATCTGTTGCGGCGAAATCGGCACCGGCTGCTGCATCACCAGCCACAGCACGCCCTCGCTGCACGGCGGCGTGGTGAGCGAACCCATGTAGGTGAAGTAGCGCCGGTCTTGCGGCAGCAATTGGTTCAGGTCCATGGGTGCCTGGGCTGCGTTCTCTTCGCCTTTTTCAAGCGGCAGGTTGTTCCACACCTGCTGCACCGCGCCGTGCGCGCTGCCGCGGTCGAGCAACACCGCCACCACGGCCAGGCGGCCGTCCAGATCCTTGTGCACCAGGTGCGCCACCATGTCGAACTGGCGGCCATTGATGCGCTCTTCAGACGGGCGGTGGAAGTGGAACTGCACCAGTTCGTAGCGCCGGCCCTGCACCTGGATGGCGTTGCCCGGTGGCAGGTTCACCTGCACGGTGTGGCCGTTGTCGAGCACCGAAAAGCCGCTCGGCTTGTAGTCGAATTGCACCGGGTCGAGGTCGACCGAGATGCCGCCGCGAATGTCGATCGGGCTTTGCCGCGTGCCCGTCGAACACTTGGCGAACTCTGCCTTCAGCTTGCCCCAGGCCACGGGGCCACCTTCGCCGCTGTAGGCCCAGTGCGGGCCTTCGGCATGGCTGTCGGCGCCGCCACCAGCCTTGGCCTGGCGATGTTCATCAACCAGGTGCTGCAGCGACGGTGCGGCGGCACGTCGGCCGCTGGGTGCGTGGGCGGGCGGCTCGTGCGCGCCGGCCTTGGCGGCCACGCGCATCACATACGCGCTTTTGCTGTCCGGCGCTTTGGTCGCGCCCAGCTTGGCTGCCAAGCGTTCGCGCAGGGTGTCCAGCGGGTCGCTGGCATGGCCTTTGGCGGCGGCCGGCTTGGCCGGGCCTGCGCTGGCCGCAGCAGCAGGCGGCGCTGGCTTGTGCGCTGGCGCCGCTGCCTGGGCCGCTGGCGCCGGCGCAGCAGCAGGCGCCGCCGCGTGCTCGGCGGCCGAGGCCACCAGCGCCAGGCAGGCCAGGGTGATCAGGGTGATGCGCGGCAGGGCGCGCTGGGCCAGTTGAGGGCGCAGGCAAAAATATTGGGGCATGGCAGACGTCTCCTGCTCCCGATATCGGCGCGCCCTCAGGGTGGCTTGAGCCCGCTGCTGGCCCAACACCAACAGGCCAGCCCGCCCAGCATGAGCGCGCCCGACGCGCAGGCCATGCCCAGGCCGGAGTGCATGACCCAGGGCGCCAGCGCACCGGCCACCACGGCGCTGGTGCAACCGGCCATGAACGACTGCACCGACGAGGCCATACCGCGCCGGTCTGGCGCACGTTCCAGCGCCAACAGGGTGACCACCGGCGTGAGCAGCGCCCAGCCGAACGAGAGCAGCGCCACCACCGGCATGGCCCACCAGGCATGCGGTACCAGCGTCGCATTCAGCACCAGGTTAAGGATGCTGGCCACGGCCATGATGGCAAAGCCTGATGCCACCTGCCGCGCCGGCGCCACGCGTCCGGCCAGCCGCCCCGACAGCCAGGCGCCGCTGGTCATGCCGGCGATGCTGGTGATGAAGAACACGAAAAACATCTGCGGCGCCAGGCCCAGCACCTCGCCCAACCAGACCGGCGCGCTGAGCACATAGATGAACAAGGCATTGAAGGGCACGCCGCTGGCCAGTGCCAGGCCAATGAAGCGGCGGTCGCGGCCAAGTTGCAGGTAGCCGCGCAGCAGGTGCATGGCGCCGAAGGGTTGGCGTTGTGCCTTGGGCAAGGTCTCGGGCAACACGCGCCACACCAGCATGGCCAGCAAGGCGCTGAGCCCGGCCAGAAACCAGAACACGGCGGCCCAACCCGCGCTGATGAACAACAAGCCACCGATCAGAGGCGCCAGCGCCGGCGCCAGGCCGAAGAACAGGCTGACCTGCGCCATCAGGCGCTGTGCCGGCACCGGCGCGAACAGGTCGCGGATGATGGCGCGCGCCACCACCGTGCCCACGCCGCCGGCCAGGCCCTGCACGCCGCGAAAGAAGATCAGCTCGCCGATGCTGCTGGCCTGGGCGCAGGCCACCGAGGCCAGGCAGAACAGCGCCATGCCGCTGAGCACCACACGGCGGCGGCCGAAGCTGTCGGCCAGTGCGCCGTGGAACAGGTTCATGCCGGCGTAGCACAGCAGGTACACCGACAGCGTTTGCTGCAACTGCACCGGGCTGGCATTGAGATCGCGCGCCATGCCACCGAACGCCGGCAGGTAGGCGTCGACGGCAAACGGCGCCAGCATCGACAACGCGGCCAGCAGCGCGGCCAGCAGCCACTGCGGCCGGCGCCACTGCGGCTTGTCTTCAATGGGCATGGTCAAGCTGTGCGCGCACGCGATTGGAAGTTAGTGTGAAGCGAGCCGATAGGCCGGATTCTGTGTACCTGCCGGGCCTTGCAGCCCGGCGGGCATGACCGCCATTCATCTGGGCCGCGCATCACTGCGCGGCTCGGTGCCACCTACCCGCACACATGCCCCCGGGCCGAGGGTCTGTTGAGCGCGGTCGCTGCCGCGCCGCTCAGGGCGTGCCTATTTGGTGTTGCTGCGCGCAGAGATTGCCCGTTTCACCCAACACGGGCCGTTGGCCCGTGTTGGGTGGCTGTGCACTTCCCGGCTGCGCCGGGGCCAGGCGGCTTACGCCACCCGGGGCGTTGGCTTGCGCCGCCGCCGTGCACAGAACACCCTTCCGCGGCGGCTCGTGCTGACTCGTCTCTGTTGCTCTGATCCTCACCTCGCGGTGGAGAGTCGTTAACTCCTGCGCTGCCCTGTGCAGTCCGGACCTTCCTCCAGTGCAGCCTTTCGGCG
>JANMYI010000214.1:0-3731 GCA_031381955.1 Burkholderiales bacterium | reverse complement strand
TGAAGGGGCGCGACGGTAGCAGACGCGCCACTACTGCGCTGGCCCGGGGGCAAGCGCCTCGGAGCCCGCGGCCAGGTACGCCACGGCGTGAGCCAGCCCCGGGCCGTGCGGCAGCTTGAGCACTTGCATGGCCGTTTCAATGCCGCCCAGGCAACCCAGCACCATGGCCGGGTTCAGGTCACCCAAGTGGCCGATGCGAAACACACGCCCGGCCAGCGGGCCCAGGCCACCGGCCATGGCCACCTGGAAGCGCTCGCGCGCCAGCGTGCGCAGGGCTTCAGGGTCTACGCCCGCGGCCACCTTGATGGTGGTGACCGAGACGGATCGCGCCGCAGCCTGGCGCGCGAAGAAGTCGAGCGCACCGGCCTGCGACCAGCCCTGCACGGCAGCCTGCACCGCGCCGGCCAGCAGGCGGTGGCGCGCGAAAACACTCACCAGGCCTTCGCTGTCGATCAAGCCCAACGCCGCGCGCAGGCCCATCAACAGCGCATGCGGGGGCGTGCCGCAAAACTTGCGGTAGCTCAGGTCATTCGCACGCAGCGTCCAGTCCCAATAGAAGCGCGGCGTGCGGTTGCGGTGGGCCACCGCCATGGCTTGCGCATCGGCGGCCACGAAGGCCAGCCCCGGCGGCACCATCAGCCCTTTTTGCGAGGCGCCCAGCACGACGTTGGCGCGCAGCGCCTGCATGTCGAACGGTGTAGCGGCGAGCGAGGCCACCACGTCGACCACGAACAGCGCCGGGTGGTCGGCGTCGTCGATCGCCTGGCGCAGCGGCGCCAGCTCGCTGGTCACACCGCTGGCGGTGTCGGTGTGGACCACGAGCACGGCCACGATCTCGCGCTGCACATCGCTGCGCAGCGCCTCAGTCACGGCCGCAGCGTCGATCGGCTCGCCCTCGCGCCACGGCGTGCGCACGACACGCACGCCCAAGGCTTCGGTCTGCACCGCCCAGCTCTCGGAGAAGTGGCCAGTGCCCGCCACCAGCACCGCCTGGCCCGGCGCGGCAATGTTGCTCACCACCGCCTCCCACGCGCCGTGGCCGTTGGCGGCGTAGAGGAAGACGTTGGCAGGGCCCGCATGCATCAAGGCCTTCAAGCCTTGTTCGCAAGCGTGGATGAGTTCATCCACCCGCGGGTCGCCCAGGTCCATGGGCTGCTGGCTCATGGCGTGCTGCACGGCTTCAGGCACGCGGGTGGGCCCGGGCGAATGCAGGAAACGATGGCCGGGAATGCGGTGGGGCGCGGTCATGCGAGGTTCAATTTCAATGCGGGCGGGCATGGTAGGTCATGCCCCGAACGGCCTGGTGCGGCGCTACAAGCGCTGGCCATGAAAGGCGCCGCCATCCACATGCAGCACCTGCCCCGTTAGCCAAGCGGCTTGTTCGCTGCACAGAAACACCACTGCGTTGGCGATGTCTTCACCGCTGCCACAGCGGCCCAGCGCAATGCCCTGGCGGATGTAGGCGTCCCAGGCGGCGCCGCGCGGCATGCCGTCCATGCGGCTGGTGTCGACCAGGCCCGGTGCCACGGCGTTGACGCGCACGCCATGCGGCCCGAGTTCACCGGCCATGATGGTGGTGAGCGCATTGATGGCGGCCTTGGACGCCGAGTACGCCGCCGAATTGGGCAGCAACGCGCGCGCCACCACCGAGCTGATGTTCACGATGGCCCCACCCGGGCCCTGGCGCAGCATGTCTTGCGCAAAACGGCGCGACATGTAGAACGTGCCGTCGAGGTTGACGTCGAGCACGCGGTGCCACTGTTCGATCGGCAGTTCGGCCACCGGCTGGCGGTCTTCACCGCGGTGCGACCCGGCGTTGTTCACCAGAAAGTCGATGCGGCCGAACTCGGCTTGCACGCGCGTGGCGAGTTCATTCACCGCGGGGGCATCGGCCACATCGCACACCAGCGCCAGTGCGCGCCGGCCCAGCGCGCGCACTTCTTCGGCCACGCTGTCCACATCGCGCCAGCCGGCGGCCTGCTCGTCGGCGGGGTAGCGCTCGGGTGCGCGGCCGCTGCCGGTCAGCACCACATCACACCCGGCACGCGCCAGCGCCACGGCGATGGGCCGGCCGATGCTGCGCATGCGCCCGGCACCGCTGACCAGCGCCACCTTGCCGGCAAAGCCGGTGAGTTCGAACGTCATGTTGGGGGCTCCAGTTTGATTCTTGACGATGCATGCTATGCCGGCGCAAGCGGCCGGCGCCGTGGATAGGGGGCTGAATTCCCCTTAAGCCCGCGCACCAAACAGCCGGTTACAGTGGCCCGGCATATCCCTGTATGCCGGAGGCTCCCATCAACCACCCTTGCGCAACAGCGTCGCCGCTTCACTTGGCAATACAGGTTCGCGCTTGCCCATGAAGCCGGCCTTAGTAGTCGCTTGCGCAAATACGGCCACATGAAATCGCGTCTTTCTTCGCCATGCGTCGTTGCCCACCCTTGCCGCACGTCAAGTGCGGCTGCAGGCGTGCGCCTAGCCTGGCAAAGAAATCCATCGATTTCATTGTGTGACCGTATTTGTGAAAGCGACTACTTAGTGTTGCTGCACGGCATGCTCAACCACCCCGGCGTGTGGCAGGGCGTGCTGGCGGCCTTGCGCAGCGATGCCTCGGTGCATGGGCCGCGCCTGACCGACCAGACCAGCATCACGCAGATGGCGGCTGATGCCTGGCAGGCGCTGGCGCAGTTGCCGCAAGACACGCCCGTGGTGTTGGCCGGGCATTCGATGGGCGGCTACGTCGCCATCGAGATGCTGGCGCAGGCGCGCCGGCCAGTGGCCGCTGTGGCACTGGTGAGCACCAACGCGGCGCCCGAACCGGCTGCCAACCGCACCGCGCGCGAGCGCCTGTTGACGGTGCATGAAGACAGCGGCCACATGCTGCCGCTGGAACGCCCGGCTGAACTGGCCGCGCAGTTGCAGCACCTGCTGCAACGTTCGACGTAACGCAACAGCCATGCTCGCCACCAATCGGCGGGGCATTGTGTTGATGTGCGCGGCCATGGCCTGCTTCATCATCAACGACACGCTGGTGAAGTGGGTCAGCCAGGCCTTGCCCAGCGCGCAGATCATCTTCATCCGCGGCGTCATGGCCTCGCTGCTGGTGTGGGCCGTGGCGCGCGCCAGCGGCCAGCGCCTGGTGGCGCGCGAATTGATCCAGGGCCCGGTGGCGGTGCGTTCGCTGGTCGAGGCCGCCGGCTCGCTGATCTACCTGATCTCGCTGTTCAACCTGCCCTTGGCCAACGCCACGGCGATCAACATGGCCGCGCCGCTGGTGCTCACCGTGCTGGCGGTGCTGTTCCTGCACGAAAAGGTCGGGGCCTCGCGCTGGGTGGCCGTGGCGCTGGGCTTTGCCGGCGTGCTGTTCATCATCCAACCCAGCGCCAGTGGTTTCAACGGTTATGCCTGGCTGTGCCTGGCCGGCACCTTGTTCCATTCGGCACGCGACCTGCTCACCCGGCGCATAGCGCGCACCGTGCCGTCCATCGCCATCACGCTGGCCGCGGCGGTGTCGGTCACGGTCGCGGCCGGCGTGTGGTCGCTGTTCCAGGGCT
Organism: Burkholderiales bacterium; assembly: GCA_031381955.1. Taxonomy (GTDB): domain Bacteria; phylum Pseudomonadota; class Gammaproteobacteria; order Burkholderiales; family Burkholderiaceae_C; genus Rubrivivax. Next base: position 180 of record JANMYI010000214.1, on the reverse strand, counting down.
GGGTGATGCTGAATGCGCGCACGGTGGGCGCGTTGGCCCTGGCCTCGGTGTTCCTGGCCACCGGCTACCACTGCATCATCAGCAGCATGCGCCAGGGCGACATGTCGGTGGTGGCACCGTTTCGCTACGTCGGCCTGCTCTTTGCCGTGGGTCTGGGCTACCTGGTCTGGGGCGATGTGC
>JANMYI010000211.1:0-5173 GCA_031381955.1 Burkholderiales bacterium | reverse complement strand
CCGCTACGAAGCCGGCGGCGCGGCCGTGCTGGGCAGCGTGCAGCCGCAGCCGCTGCCCAACAAGTCAGATGGAACGATAATCCTGGCCGACAACGAAGCCGCCATCAAACCCGATGACGAACACTTCGCCCGCACCAGGCTGTTGGCGCTGGAAAACACCATGGGTGGCAAGGTGCTGCCGCAGGCTTATGTGCGGGCGGCCACGGCGCTGGCCCATGCGCACGGCCTGGCCACGCATCTTGATGGTGCGCGGCTGTTCAACGCCGCCGTCAAACAGGGCGTTGCGGTAGCCGAGCTGGTGCAGGGCTTCGACAGCGTTTCGGTGTGCTTCAGCAAGGGCCTGGGCGCGCCGGTGGGCTCGGCGCTGGTGGGTTCGCATGAGCTGATCAAACGCGCCCACCGCGTGCGCAAGATGCTGGGCGGCGGCATGCGCCAGGTGGGCGGCCTGGCCGCGGCGGCCTTGTATGCGCTCGATCATCACGTGGCGCGCATGGCCGAAGACCACGCCCTGGCCGAGCGCCTGGCCGAAGGCCTGGCCGGCATCGCTGCGCTGCAGGTGGTGCCGCCGCAAACCAACATCGTCTTCGTCAACGTGGCCGGCGGCCAGGGCACCGCGTTGCTCGAACACCTGGAAGCCCAGGGCGTGCTGGCCACGGGTTTGATCGGCCTGCGTTTCGTCACCCACCTGGATGTGAGCGCGCAAGGCATTGACCGCGCCGTTGCCGCCACGCGCGCCTTCTTCAAAGCGAGCTGACATGACCATCACCAACCTCGAAGCGCTGACGCGCACCATCGAGCACCGCGAGAACTTCCACGACGAGATGCTGGCCCTGGTGCGCCGCATCATGAGCGGCGAGATGAGCCCGGTGATGATGGCCGCGCTGCTGATCGGCCTGCGCGTGAAGAAGGAAACCATCGGCGAGATCACCGCCGCGGCGCAGGTGATGCGCGAATTCGCCACCAAGGTTGATGTGTCCGATCGAAGAAACCTAGTTGATATTGTCGGCACGGGGGGCGACGGCTCGCACACCTTCAACATCAGCACGTGCAGCATGTTCGTGGCGGCGGCCTGCGGCGCGCGCGTCAGCAAGCATGGCAACCGCAGCGTGAGCAGCAAGAGCGGCAGCGCCGATGTGCTGGAGGCCTTGGGCCTGCCCATGACGCTCGCGCCCGCGGCCATCAGCCGCTGCATTGCAGACACCGGCATCGGCTTCATGTTCGCGCCCAACCACCACCCGGCGATGAAAAACGTGGGCCCGGTGCGGCGCGAACTGGGCGTGCGCACCATCTTCAACATCCTGGGGCCGCTGACCAACCCGGCCGATGCGCCGAACATCCTCATGGGCGTGTTCCACCCCGATTTGGTGGGCATTCAGGTGCGCGCCTTGCAGCGCCTGGGCGCCGAGCATGCCGTGGTGGTGTACGGCCGCGACGGCATGGACGAAGTCTCGCTCGGCGCGGCCACGCTGGTGGGTGAGTACAAAGACGGCAGCATCCATGAATACGAGATCCACCCCGAAGACTTTGGCCTGACGATGGCCAGCAACCGCACGCTGCGCGTGGAAACGCCGCAGGAGTCGATGGCCTTGCTGCGCGCCGTGCTCGAAAACGAACCCGGCCCGGCGCGCGACATCGTCATGCTCAACGCCGGCGTGGCGCTGTACGCGGCCAACGTGGCGCCGAGCATGGGCGAAGGCGTGGCCCAGGCCCGCGAAGCCCTGGCCAACGGCAAGGCACTGGCCAAGATGCACCAGTTCATTGCGCGGGCGAAGGAATTGGCGCCGCAGGCCTGACGAGCATCAGATGAGTGACATTCTTAACAAGATCGTTGAGGTTAAAAAACAGGAAGTCGCGGCGGCGCGGGCCATCACGCCCGATGCCGCCATGGCCGCCCTGGCCCGGGCCGCCCCACCCGCCCGCGATTTCGTTGCCGCGCTGCGCGCCAAGGTCAGCGCCGGCCAGCCCGCCGTTATTGCCGAGGTGAAGAAGGCCAGCCCGAGCAAAGGCGTGTTGCGCGAACACTTCGAGCCCGCAGCCATTGCCGCCAGCTACGCCGCGCACGGCGCCGCGTGCTTGAGCGTGCTCACCGACCGCAGCTTCTTCCAGGGCAGCCCTGAATACTTGCAAGCCGCGCGCGCGGCCTGCGCGCTGCCCGCGTTGCGCAAGGACTTCATCATTGATGCCTATCAAATCGACGAAGCCCGCGCGCTGGGTGCAGACGCCATCCTGCTCATCGCTGCCTGCCTGAATGATGAGGAAATGGCCGCCTTCGAAGCGCAAGCTTCAGGGCTGGGCATGGCCGTGCTGGTGGAAGTGCACAGTGCCGCCGAGCTGGCCCGCGCGCTCAAGCTGCGCACGCCGCTGATCGGCGTGAACAACCGCAACTTGCGCAGCTTTGAAGTGAGCCTGCAAACCACGCTCGACTTGCTGCCTAACGTTCCACCCGAACGGCTGCTGGTCACCGAAAGCGGCATTGCCACGCGCGCCGATGTGCAGCGCCTGCGCGCGGCGGGCGTGCACGCCTTCCTGGTGGGCGAGGCCTTCATGCGCGCGGCCGAGCCGGGTGTGGCGTTGGCGGATCTCTTCGCCGCGTGACGCATGCCGGGTTGGTCGCCGCGCCGCTTGGCTTGCAGCGGCCCCTGGCGCAACTTCTGGCCGAGCACCAAAGCGACTGGCTGCCCTGCCTGGCCGCATGGCAGGCCAGCGCGGCCGGGCGAGCGCTCATCAGCAAGGTAGATGCCGCCGTGGCGGCTGGCGCCGTGGTTTACCCGCGCGATGTGTTCCGCGCCTTGGCCGCCACGCCCTTGCGCGAAACCAGAGTCGTCATCCTCGGCCAAGACCCGTACCACGGCCCGGGCCAGGCCGACGGGCTGGCGTTTTCTGTGCCCACGGGGCACAAGGTTCCGCCCAGCCTGCGCAACATCCTGCAAGAGCAGGCGCGCGACTTGGGGCTGCCGGCCCCAAGCAGCGGCAACCTCGAAGCCTGGGCGCGCCAGGGCGTGTTGCTGCTCAACACATCGCTAACGGTTGAAGACAGCCAACCGGCCAGCCATGCCCGCTTCGGCTGGGAGGCGCTCACCGACATCATCATCAGCGCCGCGGCCACCGACCCATCACCCAAGGTGTTCATGCTCTGGGGCGCGTACGCGCTGGCCAAGGCGCCGCTGGTGCCAGCACACTGCGGCCACCTGCTGCTGCAATGCAACCATCCGTCGCCCCTTTCGGCGCGGCGCGGGGCGCAGCCGTTCGCGGGCTGTGGCCACTTCGGGTTGGCGCAGGCGTTTTTGCGCCAGCAGCGCGGGGCCAACGGCGCGGTTGATTGGCGCCGCTAAGCGAAGCCGGTTTGGCCCGGTATCACCACTTCGCGCGCCGGCGCTTCACTTCGTTTTCGCCAAGTCCTTCATTGCCACCATGTTCGCGTTTGCCCGCTCGGTCAGGCCGGCCAGGGCCTGTGCCTGGGACTTTTGTGCCATTTCCGCAAGCGCCTTCATGTCGGCCAGCATCTTTTGCCACGCCTGCTGGGCGGCTTCGGTGTGCTTGCCCATGTCGGCGCCTGGCCCACCCTTCGTGCCGCCAGCCAGGGCGCCCGTGGCCGCAGCCTGCATGCCTTGCATGGCCTGGGTGAGCATGTCGGTCTGGGTGTGCGCCAGGGCCTGCATCGCTTCGTACGCCGCCTTGTTCGCTTCGACCAGGGCCTCAACGTCTTTGCGGCGGGCATCGACGAAGGCCGACATGTCCACGCCTGGCATCTTGAATTGATCGAAGGTTTTGCTGAGGTCGCCAAATGGGTTGAAGTCGATGGTGGCGTTGGTGGTTCGGCTGTCAGCGGCCATGGTGTGTCTCCTTCTGGGGTGGGTGGTGGCGATCGGGCGATTACGGCTGCACAGCGTCTGCGCTTGTTGGGCCCCTGTCTGTGCGCCGACCCACACAGGCCGCGCGCGATACGCGATGAAACTCGATGCACCTCACGCGCCAGCGCACCTGGCGCTGCCGCTTGTTGCCAGCAGTTGGCGTGGCGCTGTGTGTGCGAGCGCACAGATGAATCGACGCGATCGCACTACGCTTTGTTTCGGTGGCTGCGCACTGCGCGCAACGCCCGTCTGCACACTGCGCATGCGCCGGTAAAGCCGCCGTCACCGCACACACGGTGAACAGTTGGTTCAACCGGAGTCGGCATGCCCAGTTCTCGCCCGTACGATGTTGGCCTCGACAAGAACGAGGCCAACTTCGTTGCGCTGTCGCCGCTGAGTTTCATCGAACGTTCGGCCGCCGTTTATCCCGAGCGCACCGCCATCATCTATGGTGCGCGGCGTCAAACTTGGCGCGAGACCTACGCACGTTGCCGCCGCCTGGCCAGCGCCCTGGCGCAGCGCGGCATCGGCCCCGGCGACACCGTGGCGGTGATGCTGCCCAACGTGCCGGCCATGTTCGAAGCCCACTTCGGCGTGCCGATGACCGGCGCGGTGCTGAACACGCTCAACACGCGGCTCGATGCCGAGGCCATCGCCTTCATGCTCGAACATGGTGAGGCCAAGGTGCTGCTCACCGACCGCGAATTCGCCGCGGTGGTCGAAAAAGCGCTGGCGATGGTCGGCGGCGCTGGCGGGGTTGGCGATACCCGGCGGCCTTTCGTGATCGAGGTCGAAGACGATGACGCGCCCGCCGGCAAGCACCTTGGCGACGTGTCGTACGAAGCCTTTCTGGCCCAGGGCGACCCGGCCTTTGCGTGGCAGCTGCCCAGCGACGAGTGGAACGCGATCGCCCTGAACTACACCTCGGGCACCACCGGCAACCCCAAGGGCGTGGTCACGCATCACCGTGGCGCGTACCTTAACGCGGTGGCCAATGTCGTCACCTGGGAAATGCCGCGCCACGCCGTCTACCTGTGGACGCTGCCGATGTTCCATTGCAACGGCTGGTGCTTCCCGTGGACGCTGGCCTTGCAGGCCGCGGCCAGCGTGTGCCTGCGCAAGCTCGACACGGCTGTGGTGTTCGACCAGATCCGCGAGCACCACGTCACCCACCTGTGTGCGGCACCCATCGTCTATGGCATGTTGATCAATGCCCCCGAGGCGCAGCGCGCCGGCATCACTCACCCCATCAATGGCCTGATCGCAGGCTCGGCGCCGCCGGCCGCCATCATTGAAGGCTGCGAGCGCATCGGCATTGCCAT
>JANMYI010000145.1:0-16567 GCA_031381955.1 Burkholderiales bacterium | reverse complement strand
CATGAGCATCGGCCCGGCGGTGTCGACCACCGGCTTGCCCGGCGAGCCCAGGCAGGTGAACAGCACGTTGCGGTTGAAACGCTCGTTCACGCTCACCACCTGCGCCATGGCTTCTTGCAATTCGGTGTAGGAATGGTCGCGCGTGCGGGCGATGAGCTTGTCACCGCGAACCAGGTACAGCCTTGAGTCGCCGCAATGCGCCCAGTACGCCGCGTTGCCTTGCATCAAGCAGGCCACCATGGTGGTGCGTGGTGTGTCGACCATGCCGCGCTCGGTGGCGTAGCGCAGCAACTGGTGGTGGCCGGCCATGATGGCATCGTGCAAAAACCGCAGGGGGTCTTTGAGCGACGGTTTGGCATCGCGCTGGAACAGCGCGGCAATGGTCTGCAAGCCCAGTTGCGAAGCCACCTCGCCCTCGGGGTGGCCGCCCATGCCGTCGGCCAGTGCGAACAGCCCCGAATCGCGCGTGTAGCAGTAGCCCATGCGGTCTTCGTTCTTGTCGCGCCCGCCCTTGCGGCTGATTTGATAGACGGCGAATCTCATGCTGGCCCGATCACGCTTTGGCGCCCGTCTTCAGGCTTTCAAGCTGCAGCTTCAAGCGCTCGCTGAAGCTCAGCTTCGTGTAGCGCCGCTCGGTTTCGCGCGCCAGTTCCTTTTGCAGCGCGAACACGCTTTGCGGGCGGCTCAGCGGGTCGAGCGACATGCACCATTCGGTCACTTCAATCAGGTTGTCTGAGTAGACATTGCGCAGGCGCGACAAGCTCAGTGCAAGCCGGTCTTTCTCAAGCCGCTGCGGCGCATCGTTTGGCGGGTAGCCCTGCATGCAGGCATAGATGCACGCGCCGATGGCGTAGATGTCGGTCCACGGGCCCAGCGTGCCGTCGCGCCGGTACATCTCGGGCGCGGCGAAGCCGGGCGTGTACATCGGGCGGATGAAGTTGCCCTCTTTGCTCAGCACTTCGCGCGCGGCGCCGAAGTCGAGCAGCACGGCCTTGTTCTCGTTGGTGACGAAGATGTTGGCCGGCTTGATATCGAGGTGCAGCATCTTGTGCTGGTGCACGATGCGCAGGCCGCGCAGGATTTCATCGAACAGGCTGCGAATGGTGCTTTCACGGAACACCTTGTCGCGCTTCAGGTCGCGCGCGGTGATGATGAAGTCTTGCAAGGTGTCACCCTGCAAGTAGTTCATCACCATGTAAACGGTTTCGTTCTCGCGAAAGAAGTTCAGCACCGAGACCACGCTGGTGTGCGAGATCTGCGCCAGCGAACGCCCTTCTTCGAAAAAGCTCTTCAGCCCCAGGCGGTACAGCGGCTGCTTGTCGGGCTTGACGCGCGGCGTGAGTTCACCGGCGGAGCGCTCGGCCAATGATGCGGGCAGGTATTCCTTCAGCGCCACCATGCGCTGTTGCTCGTCTTCAGCAAGGTAGACCACGCCGAAGCCCCCGGCGGCGAGCTTCTTGACGATCGTGTAGCCCCCCACCACAGTGCCGCCTGGCAACGGCGCAGGTTTGGGCTTTGACATAATCGCGCGCTTCCTCCGAGTGCCCTTTCGTCCCCGCTTCGCAGCGGCCGCCCCTTTGACCAGGGCAGGCAAACTCAGGAGCCGACCTGAGTTGACAAGTGAGGCGTTAGTTCGATGCCAGTGTATAGCATGACCGGCTACGCCAACGCCGTGGCAAGCGCGGTGGAAAGCCCTTCTTCGGCCCCAGTTTCAGGCGCTGCACCACGGCCCGCCGTGAGCGTTGAATTGCGTTCGGTGAACAGCCGTTTTCTCGACCTGGCGTTTCGCCTGCCCGATGAATTGCGCGGCCTCGAACCAGCCTTTCGCGAGCTGCTGACCAAGGCCTTCAAGCGCGGCAAGATCGAGCTGCGCCTGGCCAGCCGCAATGACGCTGAAAATGCCTTTCCCGCTCCGACGCCCGAGCAATTGAACCGCCTGTCAAGGCTGCAATCGGTGGTGCAGGGTTGGCTGCCGCAAGCGCGCGACCTGAGCATCAACGAAGCCCTGCAATGGTGCCGCGGCGCCAGCCCTGCCGAGAAGTTGGACGAAGCGGCGCAGGCCGCCGCGCGCCAGTGCATCCAGGGCTTGCTCGAAGCGCGCGAGCGTGAAGGCGCGCGCCTGGCCAGCATCCTGCAGACCAAACTGGAACGCCTGCGCCAGCTGTGCACGCAGGCCGCCCCCTTGCTGCCGCAGGTGGTACAGCGCCAGCAGCAGCGCTTTTTGGAGCGCTTCAACGACGCCCTGGCCATGGCTGGCAGCCAAGCGGCGGCGAACGCCCCGAGCACCGCTGACAGCGCACGCGACCGCGCCCTGGCCGAAGCCGCGGCCTTCGCCATGCGCATCGACGTGGCCGAAGAACTCGAGCGCCTGCGCGCCCACATCGCCGAGCTGCAACGCCTGCTCACCCAGGGCGGCGAGATCGGCAAGCGGCTCGACTTCCTGATCCAGGAGCTGCATCGCGAAGCCAACACCCTGGGCTCGAAATCGGCCGCGCTCGACTTGACCGCCATCTCGGTAGACATGAAGGTGTTGATCGAGCAGATGCGTGAGCAGGTGCAGAACATTGAGTAGGGTTTTGCAGCGGCTGGCACGTCACGCAGCCAGTGCGCGGCGCGTGGCTTGAATCAGCATGCACTGAGATCGCAGCGCCACTTGAACACAGCAGTCAAAGCCCGTTTGCTCCCATGCGCTCATCGCTGGTGTGAACGTATATACTAACGTTGTATATACCTAGGGACGCTGCTGTGACACACAAGACTGCAAAGCTGTTTGTGAATGGTGGCAGCCAGGCAGTGCGCCTGCCGGCCGAGTTCAGGTTCGACGGTTCAGACGAGGTCTACATCCGTCGCGACGCCGTTACCGGCGATGTGATCTTGTCGGCCAGGCGAGCCAGCAACAACTGGCGCGGATTCTTTGCTCTGCGCGACCAGGCCGAGCCGCCTGCCGACTTCATGATCGACCGCCCGCTGAACGAACCACTGAAGCCGCGAGCGTTGTTCGAGGATCGGTGATGCCGCTGTACATGCTCGACACCGATACGGTGAGTTATCTGCTTCGAGGCAAGACACCGGCTCTCGATGCTCATGTGGCGAGGATGCCTGCGAAGCACTTGTGCGTTTCGGCCGTGACACGCGGCGAGTTGCTATATGGCCTCAAGCTGAAAGACGGTGCGCACCGACTCACGCAGTTGGTCGATCAGTTCCTGCTCCTTGTGCAGTGCCTACCGTGGGACGAAGCTGCTGCCACTCACTTCGCGTCGATCGCAGCCGAATTGCACAAAGCAGGAACGCAGATCGGCAGCATGGACGCGATGATCGCCGGGCATGCCATGGCAACCGGCGCCGTGCTCGTCACCAACATTGCCCGCCACTTTTCGCGGGTGGCAGGCCTCACGGTCGAGAATTGGTCCCAAGATCATTGACATGAACTCTCGGCTCATGACGCCAGCCAACGTGCCCACGAAGCTGCCACGCGAAATGGTTGAGTGCGGCCAGCAGCGTGGCTGAGCTGACGGTAGGGGCCGGCGGGGCAAGGCGGCCTTGAGATCACACTCAAATTTCGAAGACACTGCCACCCATCGCCCCCGCGCCAAGAAAGGATCGCCATGGACCTGAACTACTCCCCCGAAGAGTTGAGCTTCCGCGACGAGGTTCGCGCCTGGCTGGCCGGCGCCTTGCCGGCCGACATTCGCGACAAGGTGGTGAACTACCGCGGCTTGAGCAAAGACGAATACATCCGCTGGCACAAGACTTTGGCCGCCAAGGGCTGGAGCGTGCCGCACTGGCCGCAGGAATGGGGCGGCACGGGCTGGAACGTGACCCAGCGCTACATCTACGACGAAGAATTCGGCCTCGCAGGTGCGCCCACGCTGCCGCCGTTCGGCCCGGCGATGTGCGCGTCGGTGTTGCTGCGCTTCGGCACGCCGCAGCAAAAGGCGCGCTTCCTGCCGCGCATTCGTGAGGGTGATGATTTCTGGGTGCAGGGCTACTCGGAACCCGGCGCCGGCTCAGACCTGGCCGCGGTGAAGACACGCGCCGAGCGCAAGGGCGACCATTACCTGGTGAACGGCCAGAAGATCTGGACCACGCTGGGCCACTATGGCGACTGGATCTTCTGCCTGGTGCGCACCGACGCCACGGCGGAAAAGCGCCAAGAGGGCATCAGCTTCCTGTTCATCGACATGGCCACGCCCGGCATCACGGTGCGCCCACTCATCTTGATGGATGGCGGCCACGAGGTGAACGAGGTGTTCTTCGACGATGTGAAGGTGCCGCTGGAAAACATCGTCTATGAAGAAAACAAAGGCTGGACGGTGGCCAAGTATTTGCTCGGCCATGAACGCATGGGCTCGGGCGCGGTGGGCAGCTCGCGCCGCGAGATGGCCGCGTTGAAGAAGCTTGCCGCGCGTGAGTTGAAGAGCGGCAAGCCCTTGCTCGACGACCCGCGTTTTCGCGACCGCCTGTCGCGCGCCGAAATTGAACTCGACGCGCTGGAGATCACCTCCATGCGCTTCCTCGACAAGATGCGCCGCACCGGCCAGCCGCCGGGGGCCGACGTGTCGATGCTGAAGATTCGCGGCACCGAGGTGCAGCAGGCCATCACCGAACTGATGATGCAGGCCGTGGGCCCGATGGCGCAGCCCTTCGTGGCCGTGGAAGGCGGGGCGATTGATCACGTGACCTCGCGCCTGGCGCCGCGCTACTGCAACTTCCGCAAGGCCAGCATCTATGCCGGCAGCAACGAGATCCAGCGCAACATCATCGCCAAGATGACGCTGGGCCTGTAGGCCCGGCGCGAAAGCACCCATCATGAACTTTGAAATCACCCCCGAACAACAGCAACTGGCCGACTCGCTGCGCAAGTACCTCGGTAACGAATACAGCTTTGAAAAGCGCAAGGCGATCATCCAGTCGCCCGCGGGCCTGAGCGATGCTGCCTGGGCCACCTTTGCCGAACTGGGCTTGATGTCGCTGGCCGTGGCTGAAGCCGATGGCGGCTTTGGTGGCGGCGCGGTCGACCTGATGCCCGCCATGGAGGCCTGTGGCGACGCGCTGGTGGTGGAGCCCTTGCTCGACCACATCGGCTTGGGGCTGCGCCTCATCACCCGCGCCAGCAGCACGGAGCAACGCGCGGCCTTGCTGCCCGGCCTGATGGACGGCAGCCAGCGCATCGCCCTGGCGTATTTGGAACCGGGCCGCCGCTATGAGCTGGCGAGCGCGCAAACCACGGCGCGGCAAGAAGGCGAAGCCTGGGTGCTGAACGGCAGCAAGTGCGTGGTCGTCGGCGCCGCCGCTGCGCAGCTGCTGCTGGTGAGCGCGAACACCGGTTCAGGCACCAGCCTGTTCATGGTGCCGGCGCAAGCCGCGGGCCTCACGCTCAACCCCAGCCGCACGCTCGATGGCCTGCGCGCCGCCGATGTGCGCCTGGCCGATGTGCGCGTGCCGGCGGCTGCCCTGCTCGGGCCGCTGCACGGCGCCTTGCCGCACATCGAGGAAGCGCTGGATTTCGCCACCGCCTTGCTCTGCGCCGACGCCATCGGCGCCATGCAGTTCGCCAACGACACCACGCTCGAATACCTGAAAACGCGCAAGCAGTTCGGCGTGCCCATCGCGAGCTTTCAAGTGCTTCAGCACCGCATGGTGGAGATGTTCATCCACGGCGAACAAGCGCGCTCGCTGGCCATCAAGGCCGCGGCCCGGGTCGACGCCGGTGGCAGCGTGGCCGAGCGCCAGCGGGTCGTTTCGGCCGCCATGGTGAAGGTGGCCGACGCCGCGCGCCACATCAGCCAGGAAGCGGTGCAACTGCATGGCGGCATGGGCATGACGGAGGAGCTGAAGATCAGCCACACCTTCCGCCGCCTGACCATGATTGCCCAGCGCTTTGGCGATGCCGATCACCATCTGGAGCGCTACGCCGCCGTGGCTTAGAAGGTGTGAATAAACCTACTGCGCGACCCGATCTTGCGACTGTGATGCTCGCCGTACCTCCAGTACGGCTGCGCTTCTCGTCGCAACCTCGGGCCGCTCGCTACGGTTTCTTTCACACCTTCTGATTGCCTGACCCCCTGCCATGCCGCGCGCCCTCGTGCTGGCCGCCCACCCGCAACTCGCCCAGTCGCGCATCACGCGCGCGCTGCTGCATGCTGCACGGGCCCTGCCGGGCAGCAACGTGGAGGTGCGCGACCTGTACGCGCGTTACCCCGATTTCTACATCGACGTGGCCGCCGAACAGGCCGCGCTGGAGAGCGCTGAGCTGGTGGTGTGGCTGCACCCGATTCACTGGTACGGCATGCCGCCGTTGATGAAGCTGTGGCTCGACGACGTGCTCGGTTTCGGCTGGGCCTATGGGCCGGGTGGCACGCGGTTGCGAGGCAAGGACTTGTGGTTGGTCACCTCCACCGGTGGGCCCGAAGAGTCGTACCGCAGCGGCGGCTACAACCGGTTTTTCTTCGATGCTTTCTTGCCACCCTACGAGCAAACCGCGGCCCTGTGCGGCATGCGTTTCTTGCCGCCGCTGGTGCAGCACGGCGCGCACCGGCTGGCGCCGGATGAGCTCAGCGCGCACGCCGAGGTGTTTGCGCAGCGCCTGCAAAGCTGGCCCGCTTGGCCCGAGCTGGAAGACTTGCCTGCTTGCGCGCCATGCGACGTGCCCGTGACGGCGCGCCCTGAGCCGGCTTGAAGCAGAGATGGAACACGCCATCCCCAATTGGCTGTCCGGCAGCCTGGTCTACCTCGCCGCTGCCGTGCTGGCCGTGCCAGTGGCACGTGCGTTGGGCCTGGGCAGCATCATCGGCTACCTCGCCGCGGGCATCGTCATCGGCCCTTGGGGTTTGCAACTCGTCACCGACCCGCAGGCCATGTTGCACGTGGCCGAATTCGGCGTCGTGTTGATGCTCTTCCTGGTGGGGCTGGAACTCGAGCCCCGGCGGCTGTGGCAGTTGCGCCGGCCGATCTTCGGCTGGGGCAGCGTGCAGTTGCTGGGCAGCACGGCGTTGTTGGCCGGGGCGGGTGTCTTGTTCGGGCTTGACTGGCGTTTGGCGCTGGTGGCCGGGCTGGGGTTGGCCATGTCCTCTACAGCCATCGGTTTGGGCGTGTTGAACGAGCGCAACCTGCTGCCCACCACATCAGGCCAGGCGGTGTTGAGCGTGTCCTTGCTGCAAGACATTGCGGCCATTCCCATCCTGGCCATCGTGCCGCTGCTGGCATTGGGCGGCTCAGCCGCGCAAGGTGGCGGCTGGGTTGCTGCCGCCAAAGCGTTCGGCGTGATAGCGGCCATCGTCTTCGGCGGGCGGCTGTTGCTGCGCCCGGCGCTGCGCTGGATCGCGCGCAGCAAGACGCCCGAAATCTTCACCGCGGCGTCGCTGCTGTTGGTGGTGGCCACCGCGGCGTTGATGCAATCGGTGGGTTTGTCGATGGCGCTGGGCGCGTTTCTGGCCGGTGTGCTGCTGGCCGAGAGCGAATACCGCAAGGAACTCGAGACCGACCTCGAACCCTTCAAGGGCCTGCTGCTGGGCCTGTTCTTCATCGCCGTGGGCATGAGCATCGACTTTGCGGTGGTGCTGCAAAGCCCATGGCAAATCGCCGCGGTGGTGCTGGGCTTCTTGCTGCTCAAAGGCCTGGTGCTGTTCGCCATGGGCCGGTTGATACCGCTGCCGCTGGCCGAGCGGCCAGTGTTCATCGCCCTGTTGGCGCAAGGCGGCGAATTCGGCTTCGTGGTGTTCCAGGCGGCGCAGCGAGCGGGCGTGATCGGCGGCGCCACGGCATCGTTCCTGGTGGCCGCGGTGGCGTTGTCGATGTTGGTCACGCCGCTGCTGCTGTTGGCACTCGACCGCTTCGTCGCGCCGCGTCTGGCCGCCCGCAGCGCGGGCACCGCACCCGCCACCATCGCGCATGAGCAACACGCGCCGGTGGTGATTGCCGGGTTCGGCCGCTATGGCCAGGTGGTGGGCCGGCTGCTCAGCGCCAACGGCCTCAGCGCCACGGTGCTGGACCACGACGCCGATCAGGTCGACTCCGTGCGCCGCTTCGGCTGGCCCGTGTTCTATGGCGACGCCACGCGCCTCGACCTGCTGCGCCTTGCCGGCGTCGCCCAGGCCAAGGTGTTCGTACTGGCCATTGATGACGTGGCGCAGAGCATTGACGTGGCGCGCACCGTGCGCGCGCAGTTCCCGCAGGTCACGCTGGTGGCGCGTGCGCGCAACGTGCTGCACTACAACGAGCTGCGTAAATTGGGTGTGACCTTGATCGAACGCGAAACGCTCGACTCAGCCTTGATGAGCGGGCGCAGCGTGCTCGAAGCGCTGGGCTGGCAGCCGCATGCGGCGCGCACATCCGCCCTGCGCTTTCGCCAGCACAACATCGAGCTGGTGGACGCGATGGCCGCGCATTCGGGTGATGAGAGCAAGCTCATTGCCGTGGCCAAGCAAGGCCGGCAACAGCTTGAACAAACCTGGGCCGCCGAACGCGAACAGCAGGCTGCGCGCGCGCAGCAGCAAGGTTGGCAGGGCCAGGCTGATGCGAGCGCGCCGCCGCCCACTCACTCGAATTGACGCAGCGCCGGCGGCGCTTCGAGCCAATCACACGTGAGTTGCGCCAGCGTGCGCACACCCAGCGGCAGCGCGCTTTCATCCGCAAAAAAGCGCGGTGAATGATTGGGCTCGGCGGTGTCGGCGTTCTTGTCAAGCGGCGTCACGCCGAGAAAATAGAACAGGCCGGGCACCACCTGCTGGAAGCAGGAGAAGTCTTCCGAGCCGGTGATCTTGTTGATGATCTTCAACTGCTCGGCGCCGGCCACGCGGCGCAGTGAAGGCAGCATGGTTTCGGTGAGCTGGCTGTCGTTGATGGTCACGTCGTAGCCGCGGTCGATGCAAACCACGCACATGGCACCCGCGCTCTTGCCGATGCCCTCGGCCGTGTCGCGCACGCGCTGGTGGATGCGCGCGCGCATGGCTTCGTCGAAGGTGCGAATGGTGCCGATCATGTCCACCTGGTCCGGGATGATGTTGTGGCGAATGCCGCCCTTGATGGCGCCCACCGTCAACACCGCCGGCTCATGCGTGATGTCGACCTGCCGGCTGACGATGGTCTGCAAACCCAGCACCACCTGCGCCGCGGTGACGATCGGGTCCACCCCGCGCCAAGGCGCCGCGCCATGGGTCTGGCGGCCCTTCACGCTGATGCTGAACTTGTCAGCACTGGCCATCATCGGCCCGGGCTTCAGGCCGATCAGGTTGGTGGGCAGCATCGAGGTGACGTGCAGGCCGAAGATCACCTCGGGCTCGGGGTTCTTCAGCGCGCCCTCTTCGATCATCAATTCAGCGCCGCCGCGTTCGCCGTCGGGCGGGCCCTCTTCGGCCGGTTGGAAGATGAACTTCACGCTGCCCTTCAAGCGCGCGCGCAAGCCGCACAACACGCTGGCCACGGCCATCAGGATCGCGGTGTGGGTGTCGTGGCCGCAAGCATGCATCACGCCGGTGTCTTCACCGTTGTAGCTGGTGCGCACCTTGCTGGCGAAGGGCAGATCGACCTGCTCGGCCACGGGCAGTGCGTCCATGTCGGCGCGCAGTGCCACCACCGGGCCGGGCAGCGCGCCCTTGAGCAGCCCCACCACGCCGGTGTGGGCCACGCCGGTGCGCACGTCGTCCAGGCCCAAGGCACGCAGGTGGTCGGCCACCACGCCCGCGGTGCGGAATTCGCGGTTGCCCAGTTCGGGGTGGGCGTGCAGGTCGCGCCGCCAGGCAATGAGCTGCGGCTCGATGGCGGCCACGGCGGCGTCGATGGCCGCGGCGAGCGAGTTGGTGGGCAGGGCTTGGCGGGTCATGAAGGGCCTTGGGGCGGTTGGCGGATGCGCGCCATGTTGACAGAGCGGCGCAGCCCGTAACAGGTGGGCTGCCCTGATGACGACCGCCCCCTGTTACCCAGCGCGCGTATTTGCTACCGTTGGCCTTGTTCAATCAACCCACAGGAGCCAGACCATGAACACCGACACGTTTGAAGCCTTTCGCCAACGCGCGCTCGATGCCGGGTTCGACGAAGTGCTCGAACGGCAATGGCCAGCTGACACCGTGATTGATGCGCACAGCCACGCCTTTGATGTTGACGCCGTCGTCACCCATGGAGATTTGTGGTTGAGCTGCGAAGGCAACACGCGGCACCTGAAGGCCGGCGACACCTTCACGCTGGGGCGCGACACCGAGCACACCGAACGCTACGGGCCTGAAGGTGCCACCTACTGGGTGGCGCGGCGCAACGCGAATTGAGCACCGCGCGCCCGGGGGATGCTGGCCTGCGCCGGCATCACGCCACCACACCACACCGGCCACGCGTGAGCGCGAGGTGATGGTCGCCATGGTGCGGCCGGACACATGCACCGTGTGGATCGGTCCGGCGCCATGAACGACATCGTGGCCGCGCTTTATCGGCAAGAAAGCCGGCGCGTGTTTGCCACGCTGGTGCGCTTGTTGGGCTGCTTCGATCTGGCCGAAGATGCGTTGCACGACGCCTTCATTGCAGCGGCAGAACTTTGGCCAGGCCAAGGCGTGCCGGCCAACCCGGTGGCATGGCTCGTCTCAACGGGCCCCTTCAAGGCCATCGATCACATTCGCCGCGATCGCCGATTCGTGGCCTCTGCCGAAGCGGCCGAAACGGCCGAAGCAGTGGCTGACGATGCCCCCGGCTGGGAGCAGCGCCGGGACGAACGCCAGGCGATCGAAGATGACCGCTTGCGCCTGTTCTTCACCTGCTGCCACCCCAGCCTGGCCGAGGAAGCGCGCATCGCGCTCACGCTGCGCGAGGTCTGCGGCCTCACGACCGAGGCCAGCGTCAGCGCCTTCCTGATCGCCACGCCCGCGCTGGCGCAGCGCATGGTTCGCGCCAAGGCGAAGATCGCCGCGGCGCGCATCCCCTACGAAGTGCCGTGCGCGGCCGAGCGGCCGGCACGGGTGGCCAGCGTGCTGCGCGTGGTGTACCTGGTGTTCAACGAAGGCCATGCGGCGCAGAGTGCGGCACTGCCCGACGAAGCGACGCGCCTGGCGCGGCTGCTGCACGCGCTGTTGCCCGAACCCGAGGTGACCGGCCTGTTGGCGCTGCTGCTGCTGCACGACGCCCGCCGCGCCGCGCGCACCAGCGCCGCAGGCGACTGGTGCCGCTGGAAGAACAAGACCGTTCGCTCTGGCACCACGCCAACATCGCCGAGGGCTGCGCTCTGGCCGAAGCAGCGCTGTCGCAGCCGGGCTTTGGCGTCTATGCCTTGCAGGCCGCCATCGCCGCCGTGAATGGCGAAGCGCCCAGTGCCTCGGCCACCGACTGGCCGCAAATCGTGGGCCTGTACGACATGCTGCTGCGCATCGAACCCAGCCCGGTGATTGCCCTGAACCGCGCCGTGGCGGTGGCGATGCGCGACGGCCCCGAAGCGGGCCTGGCCTTGATCGGATACGCCACCCGGCATGCCGCACGAAGGCATCAAGGGCGTGATGCTCGCGCTTCAGTACGACACCATCGACCAAGCCCACAGCGCGTTTCATGCCCTGTCGCAAGGCGGGCAACTCATGATGCCCCTGGCGCCTGCGTTCTGGGCCAGACCTTCGGCATGCTGACCGACCGCTTCGGTGTGAGCTGGGCCGTCAACGGCGAACCCATCGCTTTCGAATGACCCCCGCCCAGCAGGCCGAAGCGGCGGCGCAACCATGAAGTACCTGTGCCTGGTGAAACGACAGGCGCGGCGCGCGCCTGCTTCAAAGCGCGTTCGCGTAGTCGAGCTTCGGGTACCAGTCTGTGCCGCGGCCTGCCGGCGTCAGGTCGAGCATGTTCCACAAGGGCGTGGGGTCGGGTGCGCCGCGCGCGTCCTGGCCGGGGTCGGCCGTGCCGCCGAGTTCGGCCGCCCAGAAGTGCCGCACCTGGCCATCACGTTTGACCCACACGTCCAGCGCGGGCCACTCGCTGCCGTCAGGTGCCAAGCCGCGATAGTCGCGTGCAAAGTCGTCGCCCACCGTGGCGTAGAACTTCAGGTTCTGCCAGCCGCGTTCGCGCGCAAACGCCAATTGCCGCGCGACCGCAGAGCGCCCGATGACCGCGATGGCAACGCGCTGCGACAGGTCGCGCGAGGGGATTTCAATCGCGCCGAGGAACGAGGTGCACATCGGGCACGGCCGCTCGCGCTCAGGGCCGTACATCCAGAAGTAGCTGAGCAGCGTGTCGTGCGTGCCAAACAGGTCGGCCAACCCCACCGTCTTGCCCGCCTCGTCGATGAACCGGTAGTCGCGCGCCTCACCGCCCATGGGCAACGCGCGCCGCTGCGCGGCAACGCGCTCGATGTGGCGGCGCAGGTCAACTTCCTCAGCTAACAAAGCGGTGCGCGCAGTGCGGTACTCGGCGCTGTCATTCGGATAGGGCTTGCTCGCCGCGGCGGCCAGCTCGGCAGCGGGTTTCAGTGCGTCTTCGTCAGCCTCGCGCTGCTGCATGAACTGCGCGCCAGTGGTGCCAAGCTTGGTCATGAGGGTTTCCGGTTTCGATGAGGGGTGCGCGATGATCGTCCGCGCATGTCGGGCCAGAAGCGGTGAAGCACTCACGCCGTTGTAGGACAGTGGCCTTCACTGTCGGCGCGCAGAATCGCGCTGCAATGTCGTCGTCCCGGGTCGTCGAGCCGCGCGGTTGCTGGCCCCGATCTGGTAGTGTGGCGCGATGACGAGTGCGGTATTTGGCGAGGCAGTGGGCCTGCGGTGGGTGGCTTCGCACGCAATCGCCTACCCGGCGCTGGAGGTGCTGCACATCACGGGCATCGCGCTGTTGCTGGGCAGCCTGGTGCTGCTGGAGCTGCGCGTGTGGGGCCTGGCCCCCGAGTTGCCGCTGCGGCCCCTGGCCAAACTGTCGTTGTCGGTCACGCTCACCGGCTTCGGCCTCATCGTGTGCAGCGGCCTGTTGATGTTCGCCACCCGGCCGGCGGAGCTGCTGTCCAACCGCGCGTTTATCGCCAAGCTTGCACTGGTGCTGCTGGCCGGCCTGAATGCCGCCTGGTTCCACGGGCGAGACAGCCTCGAGCGTTGCGACAGCCTGGCCCGCGCACAGACCGTGTTGTCGACGGGGCTTTGGCTCGCCGCCGTTGCCAGCGGCCGCTGGATCGCCTACCTTTGAAAGCTGGAGGAGCCATCATGCAACGACGAGTTTTCATCGCCATGCCGCTGTGCGCGAGCCTGCCCGCCTGGGCCCACCATGGCTGGAGCAGTTTCGACCAGGCCAGCCCGCGCTACCTGGAAGGCAAGGTCGCCCAGGTGGCCTGGCGTAATCCGCATGTCGAGCTGAAGCTGGATCTGCCCGCCGCAGGCCTGAAGCTGCCGGCCGACCTCGCCACGCGCAGCCTGCCGGCGCAGACCGCACCGGTCGACGGCCCGGCCCTGCTGAAGGCCGCGCAGTTGCCCACGCGCAAAGATCGGCGCTGGGAGATCGAGCTGGCACCACTGTCGCGCATGCAGGCCTGGGGCGTGCCCGAGATCAAGGCGGGCGACACCCTGGCCGTGCTGGGCTTCACCTTCGCTGGCGAAAAGGGCGACCCCGTCTTGCGCGTGGAGTACCTGTTCGCAGGCGGCAAGACCTATGGCCTGCGTTCAGCGCCGGCCTGACAGGCGGGCAACCGGCAGCGCCGCCCCGCGTTGACACACACGCATTCAACACCCACTCACCCAGCCTGGGCGGCGCCGGGCAAGCCACCCTGATGCAACGACGACCCCTCCTGCTGGCGTGCAGCGCGGCGTTCTCGCTGCCAGCGCGCGCCGCCCCCGGCGCTGCGCTTGAGCAGGCCTTGCGCAGCGCCCAGGCCGCCGGCGGCGTGCTGATGCTGCGCCATGCGCTGGCGCCCGGCACCTTCGACCCACCGGGTTTCAGCCTGGGCGACTGCGCAAGCCAACGCAACCTGGACGACGAAGGCCGCCGCCAGGCGCGGCAGCTCGGGCGCTGGTTTGCTGCGCGCCAGTTGCGGCCAACACGGGTGCGCAGCAGCCCGTGGTGCCGCTGCCTGGATACGGCCAGGCTGGCCTTTGGCGACCGGGCCGAGCCCTGGGCCGCGCTCGGCTCGCCGCGTGCTGGCAATGAGGAAGCCAACCTGCTGGCGCTCGCGCAGTTACGCGAAGGCCTGAAGACAATGGAGACGCGACGCGCCGGCTTCGAGGTGTGGGTGACCCACATGTTCGTCTTCAACTCACTCTTGGGCGGAGGCGTCGGCCCGGGTGAAGGCGCGCTGCTGGGCCTGGGCAAAGATGGTGCGCCGCGGGTGATCGTCAGGGTCACCGGCACTTAGGCAATGACTTCGAGGCCGCGCTTTTGCACCAGGTGCAGCAGCTTGAGGGCGGTGCCGGTCGGCTTCTTCTGGCCAATTTCCCACTTCTGCACCGTCGACAGGCTGGTGTTCAGCAGACGAGCGAATACGGCCTGGCTGACCCGCGTGGTTTGGCGGATATGTTTGATTTGCTCAGGCTGCAGCGGCTCGACCGGTGGCAGGCAGAGCTGGTCGACTTCACGCAGCGTGATTAGATCCATCACGCCTGCGTTGTGCAGGCCCTTGGCCGTGTCGTGGACGGCGTCGAGGATCGGTGATCTAGTCTTTCGCATCGCAATCCACCTCCATAGTTCACCGGCACACTGTGCCTTGTCGAGCGCCTGCGTCGTCAGTGACAACAGATGCGCCGCCAACTTCTTCAAGGCCTCGGTCTCGTCCTTGTCGATGTTGCTGCGCTCGTTCTTCGGGAAGCCGAAGACGAACACCCAGCGGTTGCCCTTGTTCGTCGCAACCAGCGTTCGAAAACCGCCGCTCTTCCCTTGTCCGGGCCGTCCAATCCGCTTCCTGACCAGCCCACCGCCCAGGTCGCAATCCACGAGGCCATGCATCATTTCCTGCACTGCGGCGCAAAGGCTGGACGCGGCCAATCCTTCTTTGCGTGCCCAGCGGTCGAACCACCGGGTCTTGTATACCGCGATGCCTGTCTCCTCAAGTCTCATTGTATAGCACTAAGTGCTACGGCTACGGGAACGCAGGCTGACTTTGCTTAGACGGAGAAGCTCAGCGCCGCGCCGGCGTCGAGATTGTGCGCCGCAGGTGATCGTCAGGGTCACGGGCCTGGTCGCTTGAGCATAGAAAAAACAGCCCGAGCACTCGACCTGCACGCACCACTGGCATTGCGTTCGTCAACGAGGTTGTCTCTTGTTGCAGGAGTACCTGCCCCGGCCGGGTTGTGGCTGATGGCAGCAGTTAACCGCACCAACTCGCGTGCGCGTGCGCTGGACGAGTCTCGTTTCGGGCAGCGGGCCGACGACGCGGGTGGAGTGACCCGCTGCGGCCGAGTCCGCCGCCCGGTGTGGACGAACTCCACTCCCCTCTTGCCGCCAGTATCAAGAACCAATTCAAGGCGCGCCACTGCAGCACCTGTTCACCACAACGAGCGCACCACACCAGGGACGCCCCCAGGACCTGTCGCTTCGCACCGGGCCCCGAGGGTCGCCGCCCATCACGCCACCGCGCCCAGATTCCGGGCCATGCAAGCCCAGCAACTCGCCACGCTGATCGAAGCCTACTCAGCCCTGGGCACGCACCGCACCGGCTCGCCCGGTGACGACGCCACGTCGGCCTGGTTGATCGCGCGCTTGAGCCCTGGGCCTCGCAGTGCGCGCCACGCCGTTTGCATTCATTCGCGCCGACGTCAATGCAGCGCACGCACGGCCCAGGGCGTGCGCATCGCCGGCACACCGCTGCACGACGGCGGCTTCACCACCGCCGCTGGTGTGACGGCGCCGCTGCTGCCCATTGATCAATGCGTGCCGAGCGCGCTGGCCCTGGTCATGCCCGGCCAGCGCGTCGACCCGCACACCCACCCGCTGCTGCGCGGGCCCGGCCGAGCAGCGGGCATGGTGCTGGTCAGCGGTGATCCGTTGGGCCAGGTGCTGCTGCGCAACGCCGAGCACATGGCCGACGCGCTGGTGGTGCCCGTGCTGCAAGTGGCCAGCGCTGACGCCGCGCCGCTGGTGAACGCGGCCGCGCAGGGTAGCGCCGTCACGTTGGTGGCCGCAGGCGCGCGCCGGCCGGCCTGCGCCAGCAACGTGGTCGCGCAGCGGCCCGGGCACGGCGCGCCGCTGTTGCTGCTCACGCCCAAGTCGGGTTGGTTCCACTGCGCCGCCGAACGCGGCAGCGGCGTGGCCATCGGGTTGGCGCTGGCCGAGCATGCCGCTGCATGCGCCGCAAGCCACCCCGCTGGGTGAAGGCAGCGTGATTGCCGGGCGGCGCTTCGTCTCGACCATGGGCATGCACCGCTACTTCCACAGCCCGAACGACCTGCCGACATTGGCAGTGGACACTGAGCGTGCGTTGCGCTTCGGCCTGGCCTGGCGTGAGTTGTTCGACGCGGTGTCTCTGGCCACGTAGCGGCAGGCGCGGGCCACGCCGCGGCTGTGGGAATAATCGCCGCTCGCCACCATCGGCCCAGCGTGGGCCCAGCCCAGCATGACGCCCACCCGCCACCGCAGACAGTTGACCCTGGCGCTGCTCGCGTCTGCCCTGCTGCCGCGCGCTGCGCGCGCCAACGAGCCC
>JANMYI010000140.1:0-6720 GCA_031381955.1 Burkholderiales bacterium | reverse complement strand
GCGCTCGGGTTCGTCGCGCCAGTGCGTCAGCGAGTGGGCCTCGAGCCGGGTTTCGATCGGCAGCAGGCGCAGGCTGGCCGGCAACGCAGCGTCAGAGCCGAGCTCGGTCGGGCACATGGTGGTGCGGCCGGCGCTCGCCGGCATGATCCGCCGCCCGTAGCCGGCGAAGAAGATGGCGTTGATGAGTTCGGACTTGCCGCGCGAGAACTCGGCCACGAACGCGACCAATAACTGGTCGGTACGCAGGCGTTGCTGCAGGGTGGCCAGGCCGGCCGCGTCGGCCTGATCGTCCAGCTCATGTTCGCCCAGAAAGCGTGCCAACGCGCCGAACTGCCGGTCCAGCGAACGGCGCCAAGCGGTGAGGGTGTCCAGGCTGCTGACGAGGGGGCTGTTCATGTAAACCGCCCATTGCACAGGCACAAGCCTGCAGGGCGGCGCGATGCTAGCGCAGCCAAGTGCCTGAAACAGTCCGGCGATACATCTGTTGACAAGCTCGTCAGCGGCGCTGACACACCGGGCAGAAGAAGCTCGAACGCTGCGCCTGAGCGATGCGCCGTACCGGCGTGGTGCAGCGTGCGCAAGGCAGGCCGGCGCGGCCGTACACCTGGGTCTGCTCCTGGAAGGCGCCGGCGTGGCCCTGGGCGTCGCGAAAGTCGCGCAGCGTGGTGCCGCCCGCGGCCAGCGCGCGGCCCAGCACATTGCGCAAAGCAGCCAGCAACGCCGCAGCGCGCGGCCGGCTCAGGCGCTGGCAGGGCGTGCGCGGGTCGATGCCGGCCAGGAACAGGGCTTCGCAGGCGTAGATGTTGCCCGCGCCGACCACGAGCGCGCCACTGAGCAAGGCCGCCTTGACCGGCGTGCGCCGCGCCTGCAGCGCGGCGTGGAAGCGCTCGGGCGTGTGCGCCGCGTCGAAGGGCTCGGGGCCGAGCCGCGCCAGCAGCTTGCGCGCCGGGTCGTCGTCGAGCGACGGGCTGAAGACCACCGCGCCGAAGCGGCGCGGGTCGGTCAGGCGCAGCGTGCCGCTCGGGGTGGCCAGGTCGAAATGGTCATGCGGGCCCGGCGCCGGGGCGGTATCAATCCACGCCAATGAGCCCGACATGCCCAGGTGCAGCAGCAGCCCGCCTGTCGACCCAAGCGGGCTGTGCAGCGGCAACCAGATGTACTTGCCGCGCCGCTGCGCATCACCCATTTGCATGCCGACCAACCCTGCGGGCAAACAACCCAGCGGCCAGCGCAAAGGTTTGCCCACGCGCACCCCGGTCACCACCGCTCCGGCCAAGTGTGCTGCGATGCTGCGCCGGGTGACCTCAACTTCCGGGAGTTCTGGCATCGAGTCATTATGTGAGAATGAAAATTCAGCTTTTGGAGAGGCGATGAGCCCATCGGCACCGCACGTTCGGCGCAAGTTCTCGGGCACATCACGCCTGGCCGCACCCCTGCTGGCGGCCTGCCTGGCGGCCGGCTCCATGCATGCCGTTGCACAAGGCATAGCACAGGGCACAGCACAAGGCACGGCGGCCAATGCGCCGGTGGTTAACTCCACGCTCGATGCGCCGCTGTTTTATCAACTGCTGATCGGCGAGATTGAACTGGCCGGCGGCCAGGCCAACACGGCCTATGAAGTGGTGCTCGATGCCGCCCGCCGCAGCCGCGACGACGCGCTGTTCCGCCGCGCCGTGGACATAGCGCTGGGCGCGCGTTCAGGCGATCGCGCCCTGGCCGCGGCCAAGGCCTGGCGCACTGCCCGGCCAGAATCGCTGGAGCCATTGCGCTTGCAGCTGCAATTGCTGATGGCCTTGAACCGCCTGCCCGACGCCACTGAGGTGGCGCGCACCTTGCTCGCGCAAACGCCCGCGCCTGAGCGTGCCGCCACACTGGCGGGCCTGCCGCGCCTGGCCCAGCGCAGTGCCGACAAGAAGCTCGCTCAAACCTTTGTTGAACAAGCCGTGGCGTCCTACCTGAACGCCCCGGCCACGCGCAACGCGGCGCGTGTGGCCCTGGGCCGCGCGGCGCTGGCTGCGGGCGACACGGCCAAGGCGCTGGAGGCGGCGCAGCGCGCCCAGGCCGACGACCCCGAGACGCCTGGTGCCGCGCTGTTGGCGCTGGACATGGCGCGCGAAAAACCGCAAGCCGAAAGCCTGGTTCAGGCCTACCTGAAGCAGCCCACGGCCAGCACCGAAGTGCGCCTGGCCTATGTGCGCGTGCTCACGGCCGCGCAGCGCTTCACGCCGGCCATCGAGCAACTCACGCTGGTGACGCAGGCCGAGCCGACGATGGCCCCACCTTGGCTGACCTTGGGCGCGTTGCATCTCGAACTGCGTAACCTGGCACCAGCGCAGGCCGCGCTGCGCCGCTACGTCGAACTGGCCGAAGCGCAGGGCGCGCCCCGGGCCGTGGCCGGCGAAGAAGACGACGATGAGGCCACCACGCCGGTGCAAGGCCTGACGCAGGCTTGGCTGATGCTGTCGCAAGCGGCCGAGCAAGGCGGTGACTTTGCGCAAGCCGAACAATGGCTGGCGCGCATCGACAACCCGCAGCGCGCGCTCGACGTGCTGGCCCGCCGTTCCGGCATCCTGGCGCGCCAAGGGCAACTGGCCAAGGCGCAAGAGCTGTTGCGCAGCGCGCCCGAACGCACTGCCGACGACGCGCGCGCCAAGCTGTTGGCGCAGGCCCAGTTGCTGCGCGACGCGCGCCAATGGCGCCCTGCCCTGGATCTGCTGCAAAGCGGCGGCGAGCGCTTCCCCGAAGACATGGACCTGGTCTATGAACAGGCCATGATGGCCGAGAAGCTGGGCGAGCTCGACCTGATGGAGCGCAAGCTGCGCCAGGTCATCCAGGCCCGCCCCGAGCATGCCCACGCCCACAACGCGCTGGGCTATTCGCTGGCCGAGCGCAAGCTGCGCTTACCCGAGGCGCGGCAGCTCATCGCGCGGGCGTTGCAGTTGTCACCCGGCGACCCCTTCATCACCGACAGCCTGGGCTGGGTCGAGTACCGCCTGGGCAATGCCGGCGAGGCGTTGCGCCTGCTGCGCGCGGCCTACGGTGCGCGGCCCGACACCGAGATTGCCGCCCATTTGGGCGAGGTGCTGTGGGCCAGCGGCTTGCGCGAAGAGGCGCTGCGCGTGTGGCGCGATGCACGCGGCCGCGACGCTGCGAATGACGTGTTGCGCGAGACCCTTGCAAGGTTGAAGGTCGATCTGTGAAGCCTGCGCCGTGAAGCTGGGGTACGCGGTGCAGGCCTGGGCCTGCGCCGGCATGTTGATGGGCTGCGCCACCGTGGTGCCCATCCCGGTATTGAGTGGGCGCCTGGCGGTGCAGGTACAGGCCACTGCCGAGCGCGCGGCGCAGGCCTTCAGCGCCGGCTTCGAACTGCGCGGCGACTCCGCACAAGGTGAGCTGCGCTTGCTGTCGCCCTTGGGCACCACGCTGGCCAGTGCCCGCTGGGCCAGTGGCCAGGCCAGCCTGACCACACCTGCCGGCACGGCGCAGTTTGCCGACCTCGACAGCCTTTCGCGCCAAGCGCTCGGCGAGAGCCTGCCGCTGGCCGCACTGAACGACTGGCTGCGTGGCCGGCCCTGGCCCGCTGCCGCGTTCGAGCCCAGCGCCGCACCGCCTGGCTTTGCGCAATTGGGCTGGCGCCTGGACTTGAGCAACTTCAGCGCCGGCGCCCTGCTGGCTCAGCGCGATGAGGCCCCGGCCGTGACGGTGCGCGTGCGGCTCGACCGCGATTCATGAGCCATCGCAGTGCGCAGCGCGGCCGCCCTGCAATGAGGCGTTTGCAAACATGGCGCTGACTGCGCTGTACGAGCTGCCCGCACCGGCCAAGCTCAACCTGTTCTTGCACGTGGTGGGCCGCCGCGCTGATGGCTTCCACCTGTTGCAGTCGCTGTTCGTGCTGATCGACTGGTGCGACATGCTGCATATCGAGCGCCGCAACGACGGCCGGTTGCAGCGCCACGACCTGAGCGCAACCTTGCCCGAAGACGACCTGTGCTTGCGCGCGGCGCGTGCCTTGCAATCAGCCAGCGGCAGCACGCTGGGTGCCGACATCCACATCGACAAGCGTGTGCCCTGGGGCGCCGG
Source organism: Burkholderiales bacterium (assembly GCA_031381955.1). GTDB lineage: Bacteria > Pseudomonadota > Gammaproteobacteria > Burkholderiales > Burkholderiaceae_C > Rubrivivax. The sequence continues at coordinate 2,640 of JANMYI010000140.1, read as the reverse complement.
CCTGGGCGGTGGCAGCTCCGACGCGGCGACCACGCTGCTGGCGCTGAACCGCCTGTGGGCGCTGCACTGGCCGCGCGAACGCTTGCTGGAGCTGGGCTTGAGCCTGGGTGCAGACGTGCCGTTTTTCATCAACGGCAGCCATGCTTTCGTTGAAGGCATCGGCGAGCGCATCACGCCGGTGGCGGTGGCGCCGAGCAGCTTTGCGGTGGTCAAGCCGGCCGCGGCGCTGCCCACCGCGCAGATCTTCGCCCAGCCCATGCTCAAGCGCGACACCCAGCCTGTTATAGTCGCCGGCTCGTTCGCAAACGCCAAGTTGCTCAACGACTGGAACGCAGGCAGGTTCGAATTCGGCAGCAATGACTTGCAGCCCTGCGCCCAGGAGTTGTGCCCAGAAGTGATGGCCGTTGCGCGGTGGTTGCACTTGCACCACGGCAACAGCCGCATGACGGGCTCCGGCAGCGCCGTGTTCGCGAACCTGGGTTCAGGCGTTCAACCCGTGGCGACATGGCCGCCGCAGCCGCTGGCGGCAGGTTGGGTTGGCCGGCTGTGCCGCAGTCTGCCTGAGCACCCGTTGCGGGGCTGGGCAGCCTGAAGTGCCAAACAAGGGTGGCGGCAGCGATGCCGCTTCCTGTGTAGGGGAGTCGCCAAGTTGGTCAAGGCATCGGATTTTGATTCCGACATGCGAGGGTTCGAGTCCTTCCTCCCCTGCCAGATTGCCCAGAGTCAGCACCCGAACTGCCGTCATCATCACCGCACACTCCACCGCCCCAGAGGACCAGGTGCTCTTCAACACCGTACTGTTCACCGGCAACGCCAACCGCGAACTGGCACACGAGATTGCCTCGCAGCTCGGCGTTGACGTAGGCCATGCCTTGGTGGGGCGCTTTTCCGACGGCGAAGTCGAGGTCGAGATTCAGCAGAACGTGCGTGCGCGCGACATCTTCGTCGTGCAGCCCACCTGCATGCCGACCAACGAGAACCTGATGGAACTGTGCATCATGGTCGATGCCCTGAAGCGCGCCAGCGCGCGGCGCATCACGGCCGTGATTCCCTATTTCGGCTATGCGCGGCAAGACCGCCGGCCGCGTTCCAAGCGCGTGCCCATCAGCGCCAAGGTGGTGGCCAACATGCTGCAAAGCGTGGGCGTGGAGCGCGTGCTCACGATGGACTTGCATGCCGACCAGATTCAAGGCTTCTTCGACATTCCAGTAGACGACATCTACGCCTCGCCGGTGTTGCTGTCTGACCTGAAAAGCCGCAGCTACCCGAACCTGGTGGTGGTGTCGCCCGACGTCGGCGGCGTGGTGCGCGCCCGCGCCCTGGCCAAGCAGCTCGGCTGTGACCTGGCCATCATCGACAAGCGCCGGCCCACGGCCAATGTGTCGGAAGTGATGCATGTCATCGGCGAAATCGAAGGCCGCAACTGCGTCATCATGGACGACATGATCGACACCGCCGGCACCCTGGTGAAGGCGACTGACGTGCTGAAGGAACGCGGCGCCAAGCGCGTCTTCGCCTATTGCACGCATCCGGTGTTTTCGGGCCCGGCCATCGAGCGCATTGCGGCGTCGCAGATTGATGAAGTCGTCATCACCAACACCATTCCCCTGAATGCTCAGGGCAAGGCCTGCGCCAAGATCCGCCAGCTTTCGGTGGCGCTGCTGTTCGCCGAAACCATTCGCCGCATCAGCGATGGCGAATCGGTGACCTCGCTTTTCTCGGAGCAGAACAACAATTTCTGACCGGGTCAAACCGGCGCGCTGAATTCGCAGCGTGCCAACCTTGGCGCCTGGTCGCGGGCGCCTCACTCACTTGGAGTCGAACCATGAAGTTCACCGCTTTCGAGCGCACATTGCAGGGGACCGGAGCGAGCCGCCGCCTGCGCGGTGCCGGCAAGGTGCCTGGCATCGTTTACGGGGCTGGCGCGCCGGCCATGATCGAAATTGACCACAACGCGCTGTACATGGCGCTGAAGAAGGAAGCCTTCCATTCCTCGTTGCTCGACATGGAGATGGGCGGCGCGGTGCAAAAGGTGTTGCTGCGCGACTACCAGATGCACCCGTTCCGCCAGAACGTGCTGCACGTCGACTTCCAGCGCGTTGATGACACCACGCGGCTGCACAAGAAGGTGCCGCTGCACTTCGTGAATGAAGACGCATCGATCGCGGTCAAGACCGACAAGTGCCTGGTCAGCCACGTCACCACCGAACTCGAAGTCGAGTGCCTGGCCTCGCAGCTGCCCGAGTTCATCACCATCGACCTGGGCCACCTGATCAAGGGCCAGTCGATCCACGCGCTCGACCTGAAGCTGCCCGAGGGCATCAAGTTCGTTCGCCACGGCACGCTCAACCCAGTGATCGTGGCGGCCAACCCGCCGCGCCTGGAAGCCGAAGAAGCCGCGCCGGCCACGCCGGTGGTGGTGGCGGCCGCGCCGGCCACCAAGGCCAAGAAAACCGAGAAGCAAAACAAGAAATGATGGCCGGCACTGGCCAGCGCTGACTTCCAAGGGGCCAGCTGGCCCCTTTTTCATTGGCGACACTCTAGGAGCCTGTCGGGCTTGGGTCGGGCTCGCGCCGGGGAGAGTTGGGCAGGCAGTCTAGGCGCTGGCGAGGCGTGTGGGGGGGGCCACACAACGAGCCA
>JANMYI010000506.1:0-2831 GCA_031381955.1 Burkholderiales bacterium | reverse complement strand
GAAGATGAAGCACAGCACGATGATGAGCGCAGTGCCGGTCAGTTCGAACGGCGGCACGTTGAAGGCCAGGATGTAGCTCACGCCCAGCACCGTGCCGGGAATGGCAAAGGCCAGCAGCGCGGCAAATTCAAACGCCGACTGGCCGCGAAACTGGGTGCGTGCCAATAACCACGAGATCAACAGGCCCAGGGCCGAGCACAGCGGCGCGGCGATGGCGGCGAGCTTGACGGTGGTGAACAGCGAGTTCCACGCCGTGCCGGCAAAGACCCAGCCGTGCTCGCCAAACTGCACATCGAAGGCGGTGCGAAAGTGCGCCAGCGTGGGCGTGTAGTCGCGCCCCCAGGTCTGCACAAAGCCGCCGGCAAAGGCAAAGCAGTACACCACCACGGTGAAGGCCAGCCAGGGCAAGGCCACGCCGCGCGCCAGCCGGCGCACGGCAGTGGGCAGCGGCATGGGCAGGCCGGCATCGCCCTTGCCCGATACGGTGGTGTAGCTGGTGCGGCCCAGCACGCGCTGCTGAATGAAGAACACGGCCAGCGCAAAGGCGGTGAGGATCAGCGCCAGCGACGCGGCGCGCCCCTGGTCGTATTGCGCGCCGACGATGGCGAAGAAGATGTCGGTGGACAGCACCACGAACTGCCCGCCCACGACGATGGGGTTGCCGAAGTCGGCCATGCTTTCGATGAAGCCCACCAGGAAGGCATTGGCCAGGCCCGGCTTCATGAGCGGCAGCGTCACCGTGGTGAAGGTCTTGATGCGGCTGGCGCGCAAGGTTTGCGCCGCTTCTTCGAGCGAAGGTGAGATGCCCTGCACCACGCCGCGCATGATCATGAAGGCGATGGGCGTGAAGGCAAACATCTGCGCCAGCCAGACGCCGAACAGGCCGTAGAACCAGCGTGTGGGCGTGATGCCGAAAGCCCACTCAAGCCCCTGGTTAACGATGCCGGCGCGGCCGAAGAGCAGGATCAAGCCCAGCCCCACCACGAAGGGCGGGGTGATGATGGGCAACAAGGCCAGGATGTTGAGCGCCTTGGAGGCCTTACCGCGTGTGCCGTGAGTGCCGCGCTCGGCCATCAGCGCGATGAGGGTGCCCAGCAGCGTGGTGCCGGCCGCGGTGATCAAGCCCAGGAACAACGTGTTCCAGGCCACGCCGCAGCGCACGCCACCGGCCACGCAGCCCAGGCCCCACACGCGCTCATGGCCCAGCCGTTCGGCCAGCGCGCGCAGTGACCAGGCGCCGTCCTCGTTGACGAAGGCGCCGTGCAGCGCCGTGAGCACCGGCAGCGCCACGAACAGCAGCAGCAGCGCCGCGCACAACACCACGGCGCTGGCCACGAACAAGTCGCGCCTGAAGTAGCCGAGCCGGGCCAGGCCGGCGCCGAGCAGGATCAACAACGCCAGCAGCGCCAGTGCACCCCCCACGCCGATGCCGAACTGCCCTGTGGCCAGCGGCCCAAACCACTGGCTTAACAGGCCAAACGACCAACCGCGTGCGCCGATGGCAAAGCCGCTGGCCAGAACGGTGAGCAGGCCCAGGCCGGCGCCGGCCACCAGCACATGGCCCTGACGGCGGCCGGCGGGCATGGTGGCGGCCAGCACGCAGGCCAGCAGGCCGAGCAGCCCGCCCCACAGCCAGCGGCGGCCGTGCGCGGCGGCTTGCACCAGGCCGCTGGCGGTTTCGGGCCCGCCGAACACGCTTGGCAGCGTCTTCCACAGACTCAGGTCTTGTGCAAAGTACCAGGGCAGCAGCGCGTAGGCGGCCAGGCCCAAGCCGGCCCAGCCAAACATGCTGATGCGTGCGCGCCGGCCCAGGCGCGTGGACGCGGCGCCGGCAGCGTTCATCGGGGCAGCGAGTTGACTTCCTTCTCCCACTTGGCGATCAGGCGCCGGCGCTCGGCCGAGGCACCGTACTTGGCGTAGTCGTAATTGATGAACTTGATGGCCTTGAAGTCAGGCACGCGCGGATCGATCGGCGTGCCCTTGTTCGACGGCAACTGGAACTGTTTTGATGCCGCGCCGAACTGCTGCGCCTGCGGCGTGAGCGCCCAGTCGTAGAACTTCTTCGCGTTGGCCAAATTGCGCGCGCCGGCCATGAGGCTCATGCTGCCGATCTCGGCACCCGTGCCGTCGGCCGGGGTGATGGTTTCGACCGGAAAGCCCTGCATCTTTTCGCCCGGACCGTCGTGCACGAAGCTGATCGACACCGTGGTTTCACCGCGCGCAGCGGCCTTGATCGGGCCGGTGCCTGAGCGCGTGTATTGGCTGATGTTCTTGTGCAGCGCCTTCATGTACTCAAACGCCTTGTCCTCGCCCATCAGATGCACCAGCGTGGCCACCATCGTGTAGGCCGTGCCGCTGCTGGCCGGGTTGGCGACCTGGATCTCGCCCTTTAACGCCGGGTTGAGCAGGTCAGCCCAGGTCTTGGGAACGGGCAACTTCTTCTTGGCCAGCAGCTCGGTGTTGTAGCCAAAGCCCAGCGGGCCGGAGTAGATGCCCACGGTGCGGTACTTCGATTGCGCCGCCTGCTGCTGAGCCCAGGGGTGAAGCTGCGGCAGTGCGGGCGACTTGTATTCAACGCTGAGGTCTGATTCGGCGGCCTGCAAATGCGGGTCGCCGGTGCCGCCGAACCACAGGTCGGTCTTGGGGTTGGCCTTCTCGGCGATCAACTGCGCCAGGGCTTCGCCTGAACCTTTGAGCGACATGTTGACCTTGATGCCAGTGGTCTTGGCGAACACGGTCTGGATCATGTTGCACCACTCGGCCTGCACCGAGCAGATGATGTTCACCTGGCCGGCGTCTTGCGCCAGCGCCACGCCGGGTAGCAGGGCCGA
>JANMYI010000099.1:0-7297 GCA_031381955.1 Burkholderiales bacterium | reverse complement strand
GCCATGAAGAACTGCTGCGCGATGCGCGCGTGAAAAAAGCTTATCTCGGACATTAATCGTCAACGCAAAAAGGAAGCATGATGCTCAAGAGGACTTTTCTGAACCAAGCCCTGTTCACGACCCTGATCGCGGCCGCCAGCGCGGCGCTGACACCCGCCCAGGCCCAGACAGCGGAAGTGAAGCTCGCCGTGGTGGTGCCGCTTTCCGGCCCCTGGGCGCGCAATGGCGAGTTGCACCTGAAGGGCGCGCAGTTGGCGGCTGACCAGATCAACGCCGCCGGCGGCGTGAAGGCGCTGGGCGGGGCCAAGATCAAGCTCATCGTTGGCGACGCCGGCGACAGCACCGAAAAGGCCAAGAACGCGATGCAGCGCATCCTCTCGGCCAACCCCGATCTCACCGGCGGCACCGGCGCCTTCGTCAGCAGCTTCACGCTGGCCGTGACCGAGATCACCGAGCGCGCCGAAGTGCCGTGGCTCACCCTGTCGTACAGCGACCAGATCACCAACCGCGGCTACAAGTACGTGTTCCAGACCTCACCCACCGCGGGCAAGCAGTCCACCGACGCCTTACCGGTGCTGATGGAAGTGGCCAAGGCCGCCGGCGTGGCCGCGCCCAAGACCGTGGGCATCATCATGGACAACACGGCCTCACCCGCCAGCTTCACCAAGCCCATGCGCGAAGGCGGCTTTGAAAAACTGGGCCTGAAGCTGGTGGTGGATGAAGCCTTCACGCCGCCGCTCTCAGACGCCAGCTCGCTGGTGCAAAAGGTGCGCAATGCGCGGCCCGATTTTCTGCTGGTGCTCACCACCAACGTGCCCGACACCAAGCTGGTGCTGGAAAAGTTGAACGAGATGGGCCTGGGCAAAGGGCGCTTGCCGGTGCTCACCAACGGTGGCCACATGGGCGCACCCGAGCTGCTGAACGTGGTGGGCAAGGATCTGCTCGAAGGCGTGATGGTGGCCATTGCCAACTGGGGCGGCAAGGGCCAGGAAAGCCTGATCAGCGCGTTTCGCGCCAAGACCAGCGAGCCATGGATGACGCAGGACAGCATCTCCACCTACGGCGACATTCAGTTGCTGAAAGACGCCATGGAGCAAGCCAAATCGGCCGACCCGAAGAAGGTGGCTGAAGCCCTGCGTGCCATGAACACCACGGAAGGCGCGGCCCGCTTCTTTCCCGGCACCACCGGCCAGGGTTTGAAATTTGATGCCGCCGGCCGCCGCGCCGACGCCAGCCTGGTGGTGCTGCAGTGGCAAAACGGCGAGCCCAAGCCGGTGTTCCCGGCCACGCTGTCCACCGCCACCGCGGCCTGGCCCAAAAAGTGACTACGCTGCGCAAGCTCCTTGATTGCCGCCTGCACCGTGCGGTTAGCGCAGCGACGCTGGCCGCGGCGGCGGTGATGAGCCTGCCGGCGCAGGCGTTTCCGGACAAGCCGGTGCGCATCGTGGCGGGCTTCGCGCCCGGTGGCGCCGACACCTCTGCGCGGCTCATCGGCCAAAAGCTGCAAGAGCTGTGGGGCCAGCCGGTCATCATCGACAACAAGCCCGGCGCTGCGGGCAACCTGGGCGCTGACGCCGTGGCGCGTGCGCCGGCCGATGGCCACACGATTCTGCTTTTCGTCAACAGCTACACCATCAACACCAGCGTCTACAAGGGCCTGACATGGGACGCGGTGCGCGACTTCGCCCCCGTGGGCCGCTATGGCCGCTCGCCCATGGTGGTGGTGGTGAACGCCAGCGTGCCGGCCAAGAACCTGAAGGAGCTGGTGGCGCTGGCCAAGACCAAGCCCGGCACGCTGAACTACGGCTCGGCCGGCGTGGCCACGGCACCGCACTTGGCGGTGGAATGGTTTGCCAGCGGCACCGGCATCGAGGCCACGCACGTGCCTTATCGCGGCTCGGCGCCTTCGGTGGTGGGCCTGGTGGGCAACGAGGTGCAGTTCGCCTTTGGCGCGCTCTCGGCCTTCGAGCCCATGATCAAAGATGGCCGCGTGCGCGCCCTGGCCGTGACCACCGCGCAGCGCTACGCTGCGATGCCCGAGCTGCCCACGGTGGCCGAGGAAGCCATGCCGGGATTTGACGCCGACATCTGGTACGGCTTTGTCGTGCCCGCTGCCACACCCGCGGCCGTGGTGCAGAAGCTGAGCAAGGATTTGCAAACCGTGCTGGCGGATGCCGACCTGCAAGCCAAGCTGCGCGCCCGCGGCGTGGAGCCGGCGTATCTCGACGGCAAGCTAACGTCTGAGTTGATTCGCAAGGACGTGGCGCGCTGGCGCGACGTGGCCGAGCGCATCAAACTCAAGCTGGACTGATCACTTTTCTGCCGCATCCCTGGAGCCACTCATGACCGCAGCCACACGCGCCGTGCCCACCTACGAAGCCCTGGCCGCCGACATCAAGGCCCAGGGCATTGACACGGTCTTCGGCCTGATGAGCGACGACACGGCCCTGTTCGTGACCACGCTCGACGCCATGGGCGTGCGCTTCTACGGCGCGCGCCACGAGAACAACGCCGTGGCCATGGCTGAAGGGTAGGCGGCGGCCACAGGCAAATTGGGCGTCGCCATCATCGGCCGTGGGCCGGCCACGGCCAACGCCATGCATGCCTCGGTGTACGCCAACCGCACCGGCAGCCGCGTGCTGCTGATCTACGGCTACATCGCCACACCGCAACCCGCCGGCAACTACCTGGGGCCAGACGGCAAGGCGTTCAACGCGCCGGGCGTGCTCGAAGCTGCGGGCATCCAGACCTTCGTCGCCAACCATTCCGCCACCGCCCAGCGCAGCTTGGCGCAGGCCATGAGCTGGGCCCAAGGTTCCCAACACGGCGGCCGCTGCGCCGCGCTGTTGTTGCCCACCAGCGTGCAGTTCGGCTTGATTGAACCCGTGCCGCCAGCGGCCTGGCCCGTGCCCGCGGCCAAGCCGCTCAGAGCCCGCGCGCCGGCCATCGCCACCGCCGCGGCCTTGTTGCAGGCGAGCAAGAGGCCGCTGTTCATAGCCGGCCTTGGCGCACACCGCGCCGGCGCGAAAGAGGCGATTGAAAAGCTGGCGGATCAGAGTGGCGCGGTGCTGGCCGCAACACTCAAAGGCAAGGACCTGTTCCATGGCCACCCCTACAACCTGGGCCTGATCGGCTCGTATTCGCATGGCGCGGGCCGGCGCTTGATGGACCAGGCCGATTGCGTGGTGGTGTTCGGCGCCGGGCTGAACCAGCGCACCACCAGCTACGGCACGTCGATCCCCGAAGGCGTGCCGCTGATTCATGTTGACAGCTCGCGCGCCAACATCGGCCGCTGGTTCCATGCCGATGTGGCCCTGGTGGCCGATGCGCGCAGCGCGGCCGAGCAACTGCTCGCCGCCATCAAACCGAAGGGTGCAGCGGACAAACCCTTCCACACCGAAGACAACCGCCGCCGCCTGGCTGACTTCGACTTGGCCAGCGAATTCGAGCCCGCCCACACACCGCGCACGCTGGATCCACGCACTTTGGCTATGGCCATCAACCGCTTGCTGCCGCTGGCACGCAACGCGGTGTACGACTCGGGCAACTTCCTCCAAATCGTGCCCTACATTGCCGGCCAGGGCCCGCAGCATTTCAAGGGCTCGCACGACTTTTCGTCCATCGGCCTGGGTTTCGGCACGGCCATGGGTGTTGCCGTGGGCACGCCGCAGCATCCGACCGTGCTGTTCGTCGGCGATGGCGGTTTTTTGATGAACCTGGGCGAGCTGGAAACCGTGGTGCGCGAGGACATCGCGCTGACCATCGTGGTGATGAACGACTGCGCCTATGGCGCTGAGCTGCACTACCTGAAGATGCGCGACGCGCCGGTGGGCAAGTCAGTCTTCCTCGATGTGGACTTCGCTCCCCTGGCGCAAACGCTGGGCTTTCACACCGCCACGGTGCGCACGCTGGCTGAGCTGCAGGCGATTGCGCCGCTGCTGCAAAAACCGGATGGGCCGACGCTGATCGACTGCAAGATCAACGCCGCGGTGATGGCGCCGTTCCTGCTCGAAACCGTCGAGCACGAACGAAGGAAGGGCTGACATGCGCACCGCCATCTGCCACCGCCTGGGCTGCGAGCTGCCCATCTTTGCCTTTTCGCATTGCCGCGATGTCATCGTCGAGGTCACCAAGGCCGGCGGCTTCGGCGTGCTCGGTGCCTCCACCGTTAGCCCCGAGCAGCTTGAAGCCGAGTTGCGCTGGATCGATGAACATGTGAACGGCCGGCCCTATGGCGTGGACGTGATCATTCCCACCACCTATGACGCGCAGGCTGAAGCGTCGATCGACGACCTGGCCGGTTTGATCCCGCAGGCGCAGCGCGATTTCATCAACGGCATCCTGGCCAGCGAAGGCGTGCCGGAGTTGCCTGCGCATGAGCGCGAGCGCGTGCATGACGACATTGCGCGCGGCCGCGGTGGCATGACGCCCGACGGTGCGCGCCGACTCGTGCAAGTGGCCTTGCAGCACCCGCAGGTGCGCATGGTGGTCAGCGCCCTGGGGGCGCCGCCGCCTGACGTGGTGGCGCAATTGCGCGAACGTGGCATCGTGATCGGTGCGCTGTGCGGCAAGCCGCAACATGCGGTGAAGCAACGCGCCGCGGGTGTGGAAGTGATCATTGCCCAAGGCACCGAGGCCGGCGGCCACACCGGCGACATCGCCACCATGGTGCTGGTGCCCGACGTGGTGCGCGCCTGCGGGCCGGGCGTGGCCGTGTTGGCGGCCGGTGGCATCACCCACGGCAGCCAGGTGGCCGCGGCGCTGGCGCTGGGCGCGCAGGGCGTGTGGTGCGGCACGCTGTGGCTGGGCACGATTGAGAGCGAGCTGGAGCCGTTCGAGCGCGAGGTGCTGTTCGCGGCCCGCGCCGAAGACGCCGTGCGCCGCCGCGCACGCACGGGCAAGCCGGTGCGCATGATCAAGAGCAAGCTGTCTGAAGCCTGGGAGGCACCCGGCGCGCCGGCCTATTTGCCCACGCCGCTGCAAGGCATTCTTTACAACGAGGCGCATGCGCGCGTGGTGCGCGCGCAGCGTGCCGATTTGTATTCGTTCCCGGCCGGGCAGTCAGTGGGCAGCCTGACGGGCGAGACCACGGTGAAGGACGAGATGGTTCGCTTGCAGACCGAATACCTCGACGCCATGGAACGCTTGCTGGCGCTGCATGGCGCGACTTAACCGCTACAAGGACAGGACATGACAGACGAAGTCTTGGTCGAACACGACAACGGGCTGGTGATCATCACCATCAACCGCCCCTTGGTGAAGAACGCCGTCAACCGTGCGGTGTCGTACGGTGTGTGCGAGGCGGTTGACGAGATGGAACGGCGTGCCGACTTGCGCCTGGCCATCCTCACCGGCGCCGGCGGCAATTTCTGCACCGGCATGGACTTGAAAGCCTTTGCGGCCGGCGAGGTCACGCGGGTGGAAGGCCGCGGCATTTTGGGCATCGTCAACAACCCGCCCAAGAAGCCGCTGATCGCTGCCGTGGAAGGCTACGCGCTGGCCGGCGGCTTCGAGGCCGTGCTGGCCTGCGACCTGCTGGTGGCCGCGCGCAACGCCGTGTTCGGCCTGCCCGAAGCCAAGCGCGGCTTGATGGCCGCGGCCGGCGGGCTGCTGCGCCTGCCGCGCTGCATTCCGCAGCGCATCGCCATGGAAATGGCGCTTACGGGCGAGCATCTGTCGGCTGAACGTCTGGATCGTTATGGGCTGATCAACCGCCTGGTCGAGCCTGGCCAGGCCCTGGCGCAGGCCAAGGCGCTGGCGCGCACGATCCTGGCCAACGCGCCGCTGTCGGTGCAACGCAGCAAGCAGGTCATCAACGAACAGCGCGACTGGTCGATCGACGAGATGTTTGCGCGCCAAGACGCTGTGCTGGGCGACTTTCGCACCACCCACGACGCCATGGAGGGCGCGCGCGCTTTTGTTGAAAAACGCCCCGCCCGCTGGACCGGCACCTGACCAGCGCCTGACCAGCACCCGATCCTCAAGGAGACACAAGTATGAGCAACCAACCCAATTTGCGCCGCCGCACCGCGCTGCACAGCGGCGCCGCGCTGCTGGCCGGCCTGAGCCTGCCCGCCGCGCTGCGTGCGCAGGCCACGCCTGGCGTGGTGAAGCTGATCGTGGGTTTTCCGCCCGGCGGCTCGGGTGATTTGTTCGCGCGCATCCTGGCCGAACGCCTGCAAGGCGAGTTGCAGACGCCGGTGGTGGTTGAAAACCGTGCCGGCGGCGGCGGCCTCACCGCGGTGGCGGCGTTCCAGCGCGCCGCGCCCGACGGCTACACGCTGATGATGCACACCGGCTCCACCGCCATCTCGGCGCCCATTTCACGCAAGGTGGCGCCCTACAACCCGGTGGAAGACTTCGCCTGGCTGGCGTTGCTGTCCAACGCGCCCTTCTTGATCGCCGTGAACCCGGCGCTGCCCGTGACTGATCTGAAAGGTCTGGTCAGCCACGCCAAGGCGCAAGGCGGCAAGCTGAGCTATGGCCACGCCGGCCTGGGCACCACGGTGCACCTGGCCGCCGAGCTGTTCAAGGACCGCGCCGGCATCACCGTGGCCGACATTCCCTACGCCGGCAGCGGCCCGGCGTTGACGGACACCATCGGCGGCAACGTGGCCTTCATCGTTGAAACCTTCGGCACGCTGAACCCGCACCACAAGGCCGGCAAGCTGCGCATCGTGGGCGCGCTGTCTGAAGCGCGCCTGCCCGAGCTGCCCGATGTGGGCACGGCACGCGACGCCGGCCTGGACGTGGTGGCCGGCACCTGCAACCTGATCGCCGCGCCACTGGGCACGCCCCCTGCGCGCATGGCCACCCTGGCCGGCGCGGTGGCACGGGTGATGGTGCGCGCTGATGTGCAACAGCAACTGCGCGAGTTGGGCATTCACCCGGTGGTGGACTCCAACCCGCAGCACGCCCGCGCCTACGTGGCGCAGGAAGTGGCGCGCTGGACGCCGTTGGTGAAGAAACTGGGCATTGCGTTATGAGCCCTCAACCCAGTCACTTGCCGTTGGCCGGCGTGCGCGTGCTCAGCCTGGCCGAACAGTACCCCGGCCCCTACGCCACGCTGCTGCTGGCCGACCTGGGCGCCGATGTCATCATGGTCGAGCGCCCCGGCACGGGCGACCCATCACGCCGCTTCACCGGTTTGTTTGCATCGTTCAACCGCAACAAGCGCTCGGTGACCATCGACCTGAAAAGCGCGGCTGGGCATGCTGAATTCCTGCGCCTGGTGGACACGGCCGATGTGGTGATCGAAGGCTTTCGCCCCGGCGTGATGGCGCGGCTGAAGCTCGAC
>JANMYI010000095.1:0-7899 GCA_031381955.1 Burkholderiales bacterium | reverse complement strand
CGCGCGCGCCAGGCGGTGATCGGCTGCTCTCCGGGGTTCGGGGCGTGAACGCCTTGCGCACCCTCACCGTGGGCCAGCAGGTCGGCCTGCTGTTCGTGGCCCTGTTCGGCGCGTTGTTGCTGGCCAGCGCGATGCTGTTCGCGCGCTCGGTGCAGGCGCGCTCGGACGCCTCCTGGGCCCGCCACACCCAGCTCAAGCGTGACCTGCGCGCGCTGTGGTTAGGCGCCACGGTCTTCTGGCTGGCCTGGGCCTCGGGTGCACTGGGTGCCACGCTGTTGTTTGCCGTGTTGTCGTTCATCGCGCTGCGCGAATACCTGTCGCTGGCGCCCACCCGGCGGGCCGATCATCGCGGCCTGCTGCTGGCCTTCTTCGTGGTGCTGCCCTTGCAGTACCTCACCGTGGGCACGCGCCTGTTCGATCTGTTCACGGTGCTGATTCCCGTGTATGCCTTCTTCGCGCTGCCGGTGTTGAGCGCGCTGGCTAACGATCCACAGCACTTTCTTGAACGCAACGCCAAGATTCAATGGGGCATCATGGTCTGCGTCTATGGCCTGAGCCATGCGCCGGCCCTGCTGTTGTTGGAGTCGCCCCGCTACCAGGGGCGCGGCGCCTTCTTGTTGTTCTTTCTGGTGATGGTGGTGGCCGCGGCGCAAATCGCGCAAGAGCTGGCCAGTCGCTGGTTGCGCCGCCGGCCGCTGGCGCGCCACATCGACCGCTCGTTCTCGCTGCGCGCCTGGGGCCTGGGCGCATTGGGCGGCGGCTTGCTCGGTGCTGCCTTGTTCTGGATCACCCCCTTCCGCCCCGAACAGGCCTTGGCCACAGCCTTGATTGCCGCCGGCGCCGGCAGCCTGGGCGAGCTGGTGATGAAGGCGCTGAAGAAAGACGCCGGCGTGCGCTATTGGGGCAACGCCAGTTCGGTCACCGGCGCGGTGGGTTTGCTCGACCGCGTGGCCCCACTTTGCTTTGCCGCACCAGTGTTCTTTCACTCCGTGCGCTGGTACTTCGGGGTTTAGCGTCACGTGGCCATGCGCATCCTGGGCATCGACCCCGGCCTGCAACGCACCGGATTCGGCGTGCTCGATTGCGACGGCCCGCGCCTGGCCTATGTGGGCAGCGGCACCATCAGCACGGCCGAGGCCAGCAAAGGTGACCTGCCGGCGCGGCTGAAGATCATCTTCGAAGGCGTGTCTGAAGTCATTGCCACGTATCGCCCGGACAGCGCCGCCGCCGAGATCGTGTTCGTGAACGTCAACCCGCAGAGCACGCTGCTGCTGGGCCAGGCGCGCGGCGCCGCGCTGGCCGCGCTGGTAAGCCATGGCTTGCCTGTGGCCGAGTACACCGCGCTGCAAATGAAAAAAGCCGTGGTCGGCCACGGCCTGGCGGCCAAGGCGCAGATTCAGCACATGGTGATGCGCCTGCTGGCCCTGCCCGGCCTGCCCGGCCCCGACGCTGCCGACGCGCTGGGAGTGGCCATCACGCACGCCCACGCCGCGGCTTCATTCGCGGCCTTGGCCAGGGTGACGCAACGCCAACCCAAGGCCCATGCGCAGTACAAGCGGGGGCGCAGCTATTGAACGAACCCGCCCGGGGCTGAGCGGGTGCGCCCAACCCGCCCCCGGCGCTCACTGCGGCGCCACGCAACCCGGCAGCTTGAAGCTCGCAATGCGTGTTTGCCAGCCCGCTGTCGACGACGCTTGCCCGGCCGCGGTGTAGTACTCGTTGACGTACCAAAAAGTACAGTCGTCGGTCGGGTCCAGGTTCAGCGAGGTGTAGTCACCCCAGCGCGAATTCACCGAGCGTTGTATGCCGGTGCCGTTGATGACGGTGCCTTCGCCAAGGGTCATCTGGCCCAGCGCGTCTGCCCTCAGGCGCCCGGTGTAGCGAATGCCGGGAAAGACGTTCACGCCATTGACCACGCTGTAGCCCATGGCGATGTTGCCCTGGCGATCCATGGCCACGCTGCCCATCCAGCGCTGCACGCCATCGCCCGGTGCGTAGGTGCCCTGCTGGTGCAGCGCATAGCTGCCGCCAACGCGGCGCAATTCATACCAGCGCATGCCCGCCACGCCCGTCGCGGCTTCCACCGACTGCGCGGTCACCATGGCCTCGTGGGTCTTGAAGTTGCGGTACGCCAGGCGCCAGGTCGGCCGCTGGCGGTAGGACAGGATGTCCAAGTACTGCGTGACCGTCGCCCCAGGCTGGGCCAGGCAACGCCGCCCGCCCCCGGGGCAAGTGAAGATCGAATCGAACGCTGCCACGGGCAGTTGTGCCTTCAGCAACAGGCTGGCCGTGGGTGTGGAGTGCCATTTGACGTTGAGTTCAAAGACATTGAGCGCATCAAACGCGGCGCCATAGCCCGCGCCGTTGTCCTGCGTGCCGACGATGGGGATCGGTGCATCCGGGTCAGGCTTCTGCTTGCCATCCACATAGGCCGGCAACAGCCCGTCACCCACCAGCGGCAGCACGTCCGGGTCGTTGCCGTCGAGGAAGAAGCCGACCACGCGCGCCTTGGCCTGGCCATTGATGAGCTTGTTCCTTTCCAGCGCATACACGCCGATGCCATATTCACCCGTGGGGCCGAACTCGCGCGTGGTGATCACGTACGAATCGGTCCACAGGCCGTACTTCGGATAGTCCGGGAAGTTGGCCCCGCTCGAAAACGCGTAGCGGTAATACGCGCCCGTGGGGTCAGATGTTTGCGACACCGCCACACAGTTGAAATACTCTGGACCGCTCGACGTGAACTGCGACAGGATCCAACGGTCTGCGAACTGGTCGTACACGACGATCGGGTCGCCGGCAGACTCGGCGCAATCGCTGACCGCGAAGTCATTCCACAGCGCGCCCAGCGCCGTGGGCGGCAGCAAGACCGCGCCGGCCTTGCTGTACACGGCAAACACCAGGTTGATCATCTGCACATAGTGATTCGGGCCCACGGCGCCAACGGGGTCGGGTGGGTTGACGCGAAAGCCGAAGACGTTGGCGTTGTCCTGGTTGCTCAAGCCCTCGAAGTTGGCCAGCGGCGCGCCCACCGAGGCCGCTGCTTGTGCCACGTCGCTTTGCAAAGCGGCGTCGCCACGCATCGGGCTGGCGAGCTTGTCCGCCAAAGGTGGCGTGCGCTCAGGCCGGATATCGACCGTGCCGTCTTCCGAGGGCACCATCCAGCTCGGTCTTTTCTGCGCCGCAACGCTCATGCTGCTCAGTGGCTTGGAGACATCGCGCGCCACTTCCACCGCCCACTTGGGCTTCGCTTTGAGCTGTTGCGGGTCTGCCGCCCAAGAGGCGCCAGCCGCCAGCACCAGGCCGCACGCCGCCGCCCAAACGCATACCCGACTCACTATCGTTCGTTCCATAGTCAAGCTCCTCAAGTTGTGAATGCTTGCCGTACAGGGCACACATCATCGACATGTGAACCTGTCGCGTCAACGCGCAAAGCGTCTGCCGTCTGGTTAGCTCTTAGGGGCAGTGGAAACCATGAGTGACGTTCGGGTGAATTGCCGCGAAAGGCCTGGTAGTAAATTCGTTGCCCCTTCGTCTCCCTTCGTCTACTTGACCGCACCCATGTCAGACCCTGTCCTTGCCTCTTGGATCACCTTGTCCGGCGCAGCCGGCAGTTATGACGCCTACCTCGCCCTGCCCCCCGGCGGCAGCGGGCCGGGGTTGGTGCTGTACCAGGAAATCTTCGGCGTCAACGAGCACATCCGCGCGGTGGCCGAGCAATACGCCCTGGCCGGCTTCGTGGTGCTGGCGCCCGATGTGTTCTGGCAGCAGCAGCGGCGCGTCGAGCTGGGCTACGACGGCGAAGACATGCAACGCGCCCGCACGCTGGCCACCCATGCCGACCCGGCCGCACTGCTGCGCGACCTGGCCGACCATGCCGCCGCCCTGCGCGCGCGGCCCGAAGTAGCGCAGCGCAAGATCGGCGCCTTCGGCTACTGCATGGGTGGCCGCCTGGCCTACCTGGCCGCCGCAGCACCAACATCAACGCCGCCGTGTGCTACTACGGCGGCGGCATCCAGGGCCAGCTCGAACGCGCTGCGCAGATCAAATGCCCGGTGATGTTTCACTACGCCAAGCGCGACGCCCACATCCCCCGCGAAGCGGTAGACCAGGTTCGCGCCGGCATGCGGGGCAAGGTCGCGCACCTGTACCAGTACGACGCCGACCACGGCTTCAACTGCTGGGAGCGCGCCGCCTATCACGCGCCCAGCGCGGCGGCGGCGCTGGGGCGTTCACTCACGTTCCTGGCGGCGGAGTTGTTCAGCTGAACTTGTGCGCCAAGAGGGTGAAATGGACGATCCGCAAAAACCGGTGCATACCCGACTGCTCGCTGTTCTGGCGGCCGACGCGGTGGGCTACTCGCGCCTGATTGCGCTCGATGATCACGGCACGGTGGCTGCGCTCGATGCCGCCCGCGAAGTCTTTCGCGCTGGCGTAGCGGCCCACGATGGCCGCGTGGTGGACACGGCGGGCGATTCGATATTGGCCGCATTCGGCACCGCCACCGCGGCGGTGCAAACCGCCCTGGCCACCCAAGCGCGGTTGTTGGCCGAGGCGGCTGACAGCGACGCCGAAAGCCGCCTGCGCTTTCGCGTGGGCGTGCACGTGGGGGATGTGATCGAGAAGGCCGACGGCAGCATTTATGGCGATGGCGTGAACATCGCCGCGCGCCTGCAAGCCCTGGCCGAACCCGACGGCGTGGTCGTGTCGCAGGCCGTGCTCGACATCGTGGCGCGGCGCGTGGCGTGCAGCTTCATCGACTTGGGCGAACAGACGGTCAAGAGCATCAGCCAACCCTTGCGGGTGTATCAGTTGGCCCTCGCTGCACCCGCCACCGCGCAAGTGCGTGCCGAAGCAGTGCAGGGGCTGCGCGCTGGGCCGTTGACACTGGACCTGCCCTCGCGAACAGCGAGCCTGGACAATCAGACACTGGCGCTGGACAACCTGGAATTCGATCTGTTGCGCGTGCTCACGCTGCGCGATGGGCAGGTGCTCAGCCGCCACGAGCTGCTCGAACAAGTCTGGCCTGGCATGCCCGTGGGCATCCAGCCGTTGCAGGCCTTGGTTGAAAAACTGCGCGCGCTGTTGGGCGCGGGCGCCATCGTCACGGTACCGGGCCGCGGATATCGTTTGGCCCTGGGTGATGCCCGCACACCGGCCGACACGCCCAACCATGCGCCGCAAACCCAATCCAGCGCAAACCTGCCTACACCGACTGCGGGCATGGTGGGGCGCGATGACGACCTGGCCGCCCTGGAACGCCTGTTGCAGCAACACCGCCTGGTTACCGTGGTGGGTGCGGGCGGCATGGGCAAGACCACCCTCGCCCTGGCCGCCGCGCACGACGCCTCGAGCCGTGGCGCCACGGCCTGGGTGGAGCTCGCACCCTTGCAAGACCCAGCCTTGCTGCCGGGCCGCGTGGGGCAGGCGCTGGGCGTGGCAGTGGCGGGCAACAATCCGCAGCAGGCCTTGGTCAAGGCCCTGGCCGCGCACCACTTGCTGCTGGTGCTGGACAACGCCGAGCATCTGCTGGAAGCGGTGGCCGCTCTGGCCCAAGCCCTGCACGATGGCGCACCCGGCATTCGCCTGCTGGTCACTTCACAGGCAGCGCTCAAGGTCGACGGTGAGCGCCAGTTCCGCCTGGGCGCCCTGGCCGCGCCAGAAGCCAACATCTCGGTGGACGAGGCCTTGACCTACGGCGCCGTGGCACTGTTCGTTGACCAGGCCCAGGCCGCTGACCGCCACTTCGGCCTGAACGCCGACAACCTGGCCAGCGTGGTGGACCTTTGCGTGCACCTCGACGGTGTGGCCCTGGCCATCAAGCTGGCGGCCGCGCGCTTGCCGTTGTTTGGCTTGAAGGGCTTGCAGCAGCGGCTCACCGAGCGTTTTCGCCTGCTCGGCCAGGGGCCGCGCAGCGCGCCGCAGCGGCAACAGACCTTGCGCGCCGCGCTCGATTGGAGCCATGGCTTGCTGGCGCCGAATGAGCAGCGGGTATTGCGCCGCCTGGGCGTCTTCGGTGCCGGCTTTGCGCTTGAACAGGCTGCCAAAACGGCCGGCGACGAAGCGCTCGATGAATGGGCCGTGGTCGAGGCTCTCGGCGCCTTGGTCGACCGTTCGATGGTGATGCTCGATGCGCAACACGAAGGCCAGTACCGGCTGCTGGAAAGCGCACGGGAGTACGCCGCTGCCAAGTTGCGCGAGGCGAGCGAGCACGCCCGCACGCATGAACGTGCCGCACGTGTCTTGCAGGCGCACTTCCCGGCCTTGGCCGAGGCCCAACCACAAACGCTGGCCTACCACCTTACCGAGGGCGATTGCCTCGACGAGGCCGTCACGCAGTGGGAGCGCGCAGCCGGCCAGGCCATGGCCCGCTCGGCCAGCGTGGAGGCGGTGCAGCACTTGAGCAAGGCCATCGAATTGACCCGAACGCTGGCCGAGCGCGCAGCCGACCCGGCACCGCTGTTGCGCCGCGAGCTGGCCCTGCAACTGCGCCTGGGGCCGCTGGTAATGATGACCAAGGGCTTGGGCTCGCCGGTTTCAGAAGCGCACTATCAGCGCGCGCTGCACTTGTGCGAAAGCGTGGGCTCCCTGTCGGACTCTTTCATCGCCACTTTCAACCTGTGGTTCATTGCCGAGGCCCAACTCAAGTTCGACCAGGCGCAGATTCATATTGAATCATCGCTGCGCCTGGCCGAGCAGACGGGTGACGAGCGCTTCATGGTCCAGGCACGGCATGCGGGCTACACCACGGCCATCAATACCGGCAAGTTTGCCAAGGCCTTGAGCGATGCGCAGGACGGTTACCAGCGCTACCGCGCCGTTGACGGCCCTTATCACCGCACCACCTTCGCCGGCCATGACCCCGGCATCTGCGCCCTGGGGCACCAGGTCACGGCCAACCTGCTGCTTGGCAATACGATCTTGGCGTTTGAGCAACTCGACTTGCTTGAGCAGCAAATCCGCGCATGCGACCACGCCGCAAGCCAGATCATTGGCCGCTATTCAGCCTGCGCGGCCTGTGTGTTTGCGCGCGCCCCGCAGCGCATGCGGGCCCTGGCTGAAGAGGGCCTGGCCGTGTGCCGGCGGCTTTCGCTGGCGCAGTACGAAGGGCTGTTCACCGTGCTGAGCGCCTGGGCGGCGGCGTGGCTGGATGGCGACCGCGGCGCACCCGCCCAGTTGGCCGCCGGCGTTGAGCGCTTCGAGTCAACCGGCACGCGGCTGCGCGTGTCGCTGCTGCGGGCGATTGCCGCCGATGGTTGCGCCGCCGTGGGGAACATTGCCGCTGGCCTGGTGCTGGTAGAGCGCGGCCTGCGTGAATTGATCGAGCGCCAGGAACTGGGTTGGCACGCCTATGCCTTGATCGTGCGCGGCGAGCTGTTCAGCCAGCAGGGCCGCAGCGCCGAGGCCGAGGCCAGTTTTGCGCAAGCCCGTGTGGTGGCACAAGGCCAGTCCGCCCTGTTGATGGAACTGCGCGCGGCCAACGGGCTGGCCAGGCTGTGGCGCCACGGTGCACAAGCCAATGACATCGAGCCCCTGCTGCAAGGGCTGCTGCAACGGTTCACGCCCATGGCCAACATGCGCGATCTTGATGAGGCCCGAGCCCTGCTGAAAGCCGCGCGCACGCGATGAATACCTGGCGCGCCGAGAGGGCCTACAGCAGCACCGCCATGCGTTCCAGGATGATCACGCCGAAGAACCCGAGGCCGGCCAGCACCGTCCACTTCACGATCACCAGCCCGCGCTGGCGCCACACCGGCGCTCGCGTGCCGATGTACATGGCAAAGCACAGCAGCGAAGCCAGCAGCAGCAGGCCGAAGACGAGGCGGAAGATCAGCATGGGGTGATGCGAGCCCAGCGCAGCAATCGGGCCCGCACTACCAGGCCGGCGCCAGTTCGGCC
>JANMYI010000088.1:0-6026 GCA_031381955.1 Burkholderiales bacterium | reverse complement strand
TTGGCACCTTGCTGCATGCCGGGCCTGATGAACTCAAGCTGGTCAAGGGCCTGGGCCCGGCCAAGCGCGCCGAGGTGCAGGCCGTGCTGGAGCTGGCGCGCCGCGCGCTGGCGCAAACCCTGCAAGCACAACCCGTGTTCGATGCGCCGCAGAAGGTGAAGGACTATTGCTCGCTCAAGCTCGCCGGCCTGCCGTACGAGGTGTTTGCGGTGCTCTTTCTCGATGCGCAAAACCGCCTGCTGCGCATGGAGGAGATGTTTCGCGGCACGCTCAGCCAGACCAGTGTGTACCCGCGCGAAGTGGCGCGCCGTGCCTTGCAGCTCAATGCCGGGGCGGTGATCGTCAGCCACAACCACCCTTCGGGCGTGGCCGAGCCGTCGCGCGCGGATGAGCTGATCACGCAGAACCTGAAGGCGGCGTTGCGGCTGATTGACGTGCAACTGCTCGACCACCTGGTGGTGGCCCGGTCGGGCATCGTTTCCTTTGCCGAGCGGGGCTTGTTGTGAACCTGGCCAGCCTGGCCCACTTGCGTGCCGCCTTGCAGCGCCAACGCGAAGACGAGCAACGCACGGCTGCGCTGCTGGCCGTGCAGCAACATCAGGCCGAACAACTGCGCCAGCAGTTCGCCCTGGCTGTGGGGCCGGTGCGCGTGCTCAAGCCGCACGGGCGGGCGCAGCCCCTGCGTGCCGGCCCGTCACCCGAGCCGCGGCAAACGTTGTTGGATGAACAAGCGGCGCTGCGCGAGACCTGGAGCGATGACGTTGACATCGACACCCTGCTGCTCACCGATGACGGGTTGAGTTATCGCCGCGAAGGCATCGCGCCCGATGTGCTGAACCGCCTGCGCCGCGGGCAGTGGACGATTCAAGCCGAGCTCGACCTGCATGGCCAGCGCCGCGACGAAGCACGCGAAGCGCTCGGGGCATTCATCCGCCAGGCGCAGGCCAAAGTGCACCGCTGCGTGCGCGTGGTACACGGCAAGGGCCATGGTTCGCCGGGGCGCGAGCCGGTGCTGAAGGCGCGCGTGCAACGCTGGCTGGCACAAAGCCAGGCGGTGGTGGCGTTCACCCAGGCCAGCGGCCCGCAGGGCGGCGCGGGCGCATTGATCGTGCTGTTAAGGGGCTGAACGGCCCTGCCATTCACCATTCACGTCACTCACGCCACTCACACCGGCGCGGCTTCGCTGTGCTCAGCCAGCCGCGTGGCCGCGGCCACCACCGCCAGCGACGCCGCCGCACCGGGTTGCGTTTCGAGCAGCAACTGGCGCCGCTGCACGGCTTCGCGCACGGCGGCGTCGCTCGGCACTTCGCCCAGCAGCAGCAGCGTGAGCGGCTGCGCCAAGGTGGGGTTGAGGTAGCGCTCGATCACGGTTTGCAACTGCGTGCGCACGCCGCGCCCCTCACCGGGCCGGCGCGTCTGGTTGACCACCAGGAACGTGGGCCGCGCGGCTTGCGTGCTGGCCAGCACCTTGAGCGTGGCATAGGCGTCGGTGAGCGAGGTGGGCTCCGGCGTGGCCACCATCAGCACCTGGTCAGCCAGCGAGACGGTGAACAGCACCACGTCAGAAATGCCCGCGCCGGTGTCGAGCAAGATGTGGTCGTAGCGCGGCGCGATCTGTGCCACCACCGCCAGCAACTGCTCGCGCACCAACGGCGTCATGCGCGAATACTCGACCATGCCCGAGCCGGCGAGCAGCACCTCGAAGCCGCCCGGGGCGGGCTGGATCGCGTCTTGCAACGGGCAGGCCGCGGTGAAGACATCGTGCAAGGTGCGCTGCGGCGCCAGGTTGAGCACCACGTCGAGGTTGGCCAGGCCCAGGTCGGCGTCCAGCACCAGCACCTTCTTGCCCAGCCGCGCCAGTGCGGCGGCCAGGTTGGCCGAGATGAAGGTCTTGCCCACGCCGCCTTTGCCGCTGGTGATGGCGGTGATCTGCGCGCGCCGGGCGGTGGGCGGCAAAGCGTCAAGCTTGGGGGCGTTCATAAGAAAACCTTCGTGCTGCGCACTGCGGTGCGAGGCCCTTCAGGCCGAGGCCGGACACAGCCAGTCCCTGCGGACTGGCTGTCGCCTGACGAAGGCCATCGGCCTGTGGCCGATGGCAACCGGGCGGTGCTCATTCAATTTCCTGAAAATTCGACGACTCGAAGAGCAAGGCCTTTTCCTCGGCGCTGACTTGCGGCATCGCCGCCGGCTCCATGAGCACGCGGTTGCGGCCCTGCGCCTTGGCGCGGTAGAGCTGCAAATCAGCCCGCGCCAGCCACAGCGCGCTGGTCGAACGCACCCATTGCGGCGCGAAGGCGCCGCCGATGCTGGCCGTGACCGCGATGCGCTGATGCGGGCTGGTGGCCACGGGCGTGGTTTCGATCTTGCGGCGAATGCGCTCGGCCACCGCCTGGCCGAAGGTGGCCGGGCAATTGGGCATGACGATGGCGTATTCCTCTCCACCGGTGCGTGCCACCATGTCCATCGGCCGCACGCTGTCTTGCAGCACCTGGGCCACGAACTTGATAACCTCGTCGCCCGCGGCGTGGCCATGCTGGTCGTTCACCGCCTTGAAGTGGTCGATGTCCAGCGCCAGCAACAAGGCCGGCTCGCCGGAACGCGCGACGCGGTCGATCTCGCGCGCCAGCGCGACCTCGAAACTGCGCCGGTTGGCCAGGCCGGTGAGTGCATCGCGGCTGGACAAATCCACCAGCGCGTCGAGCAGCGATTGCAGCCACTCGGTGCTGCCGGCTTCGCCCACGGGCGCGGCCACGCCGCAATGGCGCAACAACTGCAAGGCCTGCTCAGGGTGCAGGCCGGCCTGTTCGGCGGGGGGGTGGCGTGGGGCGTGCTGGTCGGTCATCCGCGGCGCTTGCTTGGCGGGAGTGCGGGCAGGCCAGCGCATGGGGCGCGGGCCCGGCCAAGGTGCGCCGCAGTATAGGAGCCAGGCTTTCCAAGCCGCCTCGTGCTGCCGTTCGCGCTCCTGTTCACGGCAGGAACAGTTGCTGCAAGTCGTTCAGGAAGTCGAAGCCGCGCGCCGTGGGGCGCACGGTCTTCAGATCGCGCTCGATCAAGCCCTTGGCTTGCGCCTGCGCCAGGCCGGCTTCGATGCTCGAAGGCGGCAGCCCCGTACGCTCACTGAACTGCGCCAGCGCAAAGCCTTCGCGCAAACGCAACGCGTTGAGCATGAATTCGAACGGCAACGCCTGGCGCGAAAGCTCCTCTTCGTTCGACACCGCCTGCCCGGCGGCGGCGTGTTCCATGTACGCCCGCGGCTCGCGATAGCGCACCTGGCGCAACACGCGGTGCGGAAAACTCAGCTTGCTGTGCGCGCCCGCGCCCAGTCCGAGATAGTCGCCAAACAGCCAGTAGTTCAGGTTGTGCAGACAAGCATGGCCAGGCCGGGCGAAGGCCGACACTTCATAGCGCGCCAGGCCTGCGGCGGCGGTGGTGTCAACGATCAGGTCGAGCATCTCGGCCGCGCAGTCGTCATCGGGCAAGGCTGGCGGCGGGTGCGTGGCGAAAAACGTGTTCGGCTCCAGCGTCAGGTGGTAGACCGACAGGTGCGGCGGCTTGAACGCCAGGGCCTGCGCCAGATCAGCTTGCAGCATGGCCAGGCTCTGGCCGGGCAGCGCGTACATCAGGTCGATGTTGAAGGTGTCGAAGGCCTGTGCGGCTTCGGCCACCGCGGCGCGGGCCTGCGCCGCGCTGTGCACGCGGCCAATGGCTTGCAGGGCGGCGTCGTCGAAGCTCTGCACGCCGATCGACAGCCGCGTCACCCCAGCGGCGCGGTAAGCCTTGAAGCGCTCGCGCTCGAAGGTGCCGGGGTTGGCCTCAAGCGTGATTTCGCAAGCGGCTTCCAGCGGCAAACGTGCGCGCACATCGGACAACAAGCGTTCAATGGCCTGCGGCTCGAACAGGCTGGGCGTGCCGCCACCGATGAACACGCTGTGCACCTTGCGGCCCCACACCAGGGGCAAGGCGGCTTCCAGATCAGCACGCAGGGCATCCAGATAGCGCGCCTCGGGCACCGCGCCTTGGCCGCCCTGGGCTTCGTGCGAATTGAAGTCGCAATACGGGCACTTCCTCAGGCACCAGGGCAGGTGGATGTAAAGCGCCAGCGGCGGCAAGGCGGGCAGGCTCAAGGTGCCCGGGCGCAGGTGGTGCATGACGCTGCGGGCCACGCTTGGTGCGGCCTGCGGCAGCAAGGGGACGATTTTCACAGCCGCCAGGTGCTGCGCATCAGGGCCAGCATCTGCGCGGCGGCGATGGCGCGGTGGCTGTGGCGGTTCTTCGTCGCCGCGTCGAGCTCGGCGACGCTCTGGCCCAGCGCCGCGATGTGCAGCAGCGGGTCGTAGCCGAAGCCGCCGGCGCCGCGCGGCGACTCAAGAATCTCACCTTCCCAGCGCCCGGTGGTGATGAGCGGCTCGGGGTCGGTGGCGCGGCGCCGCGCCACCAGTGGGGAGGTGAATCTTGCTTGTCGAGTGCGCACACCGGCCAGGCGTTGCAGCAAGAGTGCGTTGTTGGCCTGGTCTTGCACACGGCGTTGGGCCTCGCGCTCGGCGGCCGGTAAGGTAAGCGAGGCGAAGTGGGCCGAGGCCACGCCCGGGGCGCCGCCCAGCGCATCGACACACAAGCCGGAGTCGTCGGCCATGGCCGCGCCACCACAGGCCGCCGCGGCGGCGCGCGCCTTGGCCAGCGCGTTTTCTACGAAGGTGCCAAACGGTTCGTCAGCCTCGGCCACGCCCAGGCTGCCTTGCGCCACCAGTTGCAGCGGCAGCGGCGCCAACAGCGCGGCCAATTCAGCCAGCTTCCTGGCGTTGTTCGACGCCAGCACCAGGCGCATCAGCCGCTCACTTCAAGCCCAGGCCCAGGGCCAGGCGCTGCGCGGCCACCAGCTCGGCAATGCCCTTGGCGGCCAGGCCCAGCAAGGCATCCATCTCGGCGCGGCTGAACGGCGCGCCTTCGGCGGTGCCTTGCACTTCGACGAAGCCACCCGCACCCGTCATGACCACGTTCATGTCGGTGTCGCAGGCCGAGTCTTCGGTGTATTCCAGGTCGAGCAGTGGCGTGCCCTGCACGATGCCCACCGACACCGCGGCCACCGCGTCACGGATGGGGGTCGCAGCGATGCGGCCTTGCTTGAGCAAGTAGCTCACCGCGTCGTGCGCCGCCACCCACGCCCCGGTGATGGCCGCGGTGCGCGTGCCGCCATCGGCCTGCAAGACATCGCAATCGAGCAAGATGCTGCGCTCACCCAGGGCCTTCAAGTCGAACACGGCGCGCAGGCTGCGGCCGATCAAACGTTGAATTTCTTGCGTGCGCCCGCTTTGCTTGCCGCGTGCGGCTTCGCGGTCGCCGCGGGTGTGGGTGGCGCGCGGCAACATGCCGTATTCGGCCGTGACCCAGCCTTCGCCGCTGCCGCGTTTGTGCGGCGGCACACGCTCTTCTACCGACGCGGTGCACAGCACCTTTGTGGCGCCAAAGCTGACCAGCACCGAGCCTTCGGCATGCACGGTGTAGCCGCGTTGCAGGGTGATGAGGCGCAACGCGGCCGCGGTGCGGCCATCGGCACGCTGAAAACCAGCGCGCGCTAAATCATCCATTCAAACCTCCGGTTAATTTTTTCGTTGTGACGAGCGCCGGATGGCCTCGTTGATCTCGCGGATCGAGCGTTCGATTTCGGCTTCATCCAGCTCGTCGCCGGGCGCATCACCCACCATGCTGGCCTGGATGGTGGAGGCAAACACCTCCTCGCCCAGGCTCTGGGTGGAAATGCCGTCGTTGCTGTCGGCGTTCTCGGCCGATTCCCATTCCACGCACAGCACGGTGACGTTGTCGCTCTTCGGGCCGGCGTTGCGCAGCGCTTGCTCCACCAATTCGGGCACCGCCTCGCCGATCGGCAGCTTGGCCAACTGGCGCGTGATTTCGTTGTCGGACACCGCGCCCCACAAGCCATCGGAGCACAGCAGCACGCGGTCGCCGGGTTGCATGAGCATCGGCCCGGCGGTGTCGACCACCGGCTTGCCCGGCGAGCCCAGGCAGGT
>JANMYI010000001.1:0-3139 GCA_031381955.1 Burkholderiales bacterium | reverse complement strand
CCCCTGCGGGCTGCCTGCCGCCTGGCGAGGGCCATCGGCCTGTGGCCGATGGCGGCCCGGCGAGACTCATGCTCGCAAAGCACGCTGTATGTCCTCCAGTGCCACGCCGCGTGTTTCAACGCCGCTGCGCCACAGCAGCAGCGCGCTGGCCACCATCGGCACAGCGATGACGACGGCGGAGACGGCAAAGTGGTCGAAGAAACTGACCATTACCAGGCCCGCACCCACGATGCCGCCGAACTTGGAGCTGGCGGCGATGACGCCCGAGCCGCTGCCGCGCAAGTGCAGCGGGTAGATCTCGGCGGCATAGGGAATCAGCATCGCGATCACGCCGCTCACGCTGACAAGTAATGCGGCCGTGGCCAACGTGGTGGCTGCGCCCGATTGCAGGCCCAACACCGCCAGCGCGGCAAAGGCCAGCAAGCTGGCAGCGGTGAGCGCGGTGAACAGCACCAGGGCCTTGAAGCTGCTCCAGCGGTGGTACAGCCAGATCACCAGGGCGATGCCCGGCAGCGCCAGCACGGCCGAGCGGGTGAGCAAGGCGCTGGCGGCAGCCGGGTCCACGCCGAGCTGCTTCACGTTGGTGGGCAGCCACAACAGGAAGCCGAAGTTCACCACGCCCCAGCCCGTGCCGCAGACCAGCAGTGCCCAGGTGATGCGGGCGTGGCGGCCACTGATCAATTGCCGCAAGCCGGCCACGGGGTGGGCTTCATCATCAATCAGCGGCGGGCCCGGGTGGGCGTTGTCGTCGGCTTCAATGGCGTTGCCCGGGCCGGCAAAGCGGCGCAGCACCGCCTGCGCGTGGGCGTGCTCGCCCCGTGCAGCCAGGAAGCGCGGCGACTCGGGAATGAAGCGGTTGAGCACGATGATCGCCGCGCCGGTGGGCAGGCCCAGCAGCCACAGCACGCGCCAGCTGAACAGCGGCTCCAGCCACGCCGCCGAGCCTGCGGCCAGCAGGTAGCCGCCCGAGGTGCCCAGGCCGCCCAGCGCCACCAGCAACCAGCCGCGGTGCCGCGCCGGCACGGTTTCGGCCATCAGCGTGAAGGCGATGGGCAGCAGCCCGCCGGCCGAAGCCCCCATCAGGAAGCACATGGCCAGGTTCCATTCGAAGCTGGGCATGGCGCCGCAGATGGCCGTGCCCATGAACATCAGCGCTGACAGCAGAATCGCCGCGCGGCGCCCGAACCGGTCTGCGGCGCGCCCCCACACGATCGAGCCCACGGTGGTGCCGGTGAGCGCGAACAGCGCCAGCAGCCCGGCGCGCGATTGCGGCAAGCCGTATTCGGCACTCATGCCGGGCATGACGAAGCCCAGCGTGGCCGGCTTCATCACATCGATGGCCAGGGTGACGATGAGCACGATCACCAGCTTGCCGTGCTCGCGGTTCAAGGCCACGCCGTCGGCCACGTGGAAGTGCAGCCCGCCGTTGGGCGGGGGTTGCCAGCCCGTGGGCGAGGCGCGCGGCATGAGGCCATGGCACGACAGCGCGAGGCCGATTGGAATGAGGGCCATGCCGAGCCACATTTCGGTGATCATCGGCATGCCCACCATCTGCCAGTGCGTGTGCTGGCCCATCATGAACATGGGCGCATGCGACAGCACGCCTGCCGTGAGCAGCGCGCAGCCGAACCAGAAGCTCAGCGGGTGGTGAAAGAGCGAGGCGTTGGGCGGCATGCGGTGGGCAGATGCGCAGGGCGCGATGTTGGACTTCGGTGATGGGTGCGTTTGGCGGCAGGCGCCACTCCGCGGGCCACTGACACGGCCGCGAACCGGTGCCGGCCCAGCGCCTACGCCCGCTTCAGCGCGTGTTCCAGCGCAATTTGCGGTAGATGGTGTTGCGGCTCACGCCGAGTTGCTTGCTGGCCTGCGAGATGTTGCCGCCGGCGGCATCGACGGCACGCCGGATGGCGCGCAACTCCAATTCTTCGAGCGAGCCGCCGGCCTGTTCTGACGTGGCGGCCGCGGGCACCGCCGGCTGGCTGGCCACGCCGTGTACCGGCGAGGCTGTGCGCACGGCCTGGCGCACTTCGTCAATGAAGTCATCAGATAAGTGGGTGCAGGTGATCTCTTCGTCGTCGGCGGCCATCACCGCGGCAGTGCGCAGCACGTTGAACAACTGCCGCACGTTGCCCGGCCAGGTGCATGCGCGCAGCAGGCCCATCACCTCGTCAGACACCTTCAGGCGCCGGCCCGGCGCCTCGCGTTCCAGGATGCGCTGCACCAGCGCGGCCAGGTCGCTGCGCTCGCGCAAGGGCGGCAAGCGCACGGCCAGGCCGTTGAGGCGGTAGTAGAGGTCTTCGCGGAACTGCTTGCGCTCGATCATTTCGCGCAGGTTGCGGCGCGTGGCACAGATGAGGGCCACGTCCACCACCACCGCCTTGTGGCTGCCCAGCGGCGTGACCTGTCGGTCTTGCAGCACGCGCAGCAGGCGCGCCTGCAGGGGCAGCGGCATGTCGCCGATCTCGTCGAGGAACAGCGTGCCGCCGTTGGCCTGCACGATCTTGCCCACCGCCCCCTTGCGCCGCGCGCCGGTGAAGGCGCTGTCTTCAGAGCCGAACAGTTCGGCCTCGATCAGCGTTTCGGGAATCGAGGCGCAATTCACCGCCACGAAGTGCTGGCGCGCGCGCTGCGAATCATGGTGGATGGCGCGCGCCAGCAGCTCCTTGCCGGTGCCGGTGTCACCCAGCACCAGCACCGGGATGTCGCGGTTCAGAACGCGGCGGATCTTGTCTACCACGCTGGCCATTTGCGCGTCACCGGTGTGCAGCGTGGCCAGCCCGGCGCTGGGGCTGCCCGCGGCTTGGGTCACGTTGTCGCGCTTGTCGCGCGGCGCCACTGCCGAATTGGCCGCCGTGGCGGCTTCGCCGGCGCGCCCCATGCCGTGCCACACCGGCCAGTTGAAGCGCGCCTGCAGATGGCAGGGTCGCCCGTCGGGCAGCGTCACGGCCAGTGGCGTTGAAAGCGGCGAGCTGAAGCGGTCGACCAACATGCCCACCGAGGTGCCGAACAGCGAGGCCACGCTGTTCATGCGCAGCGCCGCGCCGCTCAAGCCCAACTGTTCGAGCGCGCCGCGGTTGGCGCCCATCAGCTTGCCGTCGGGGCTGACGGCAATGATGCCTTCCATCAGCGTGCCGATGAA
>JANMYI010000710.1:0-7105 GCA_031381955.1 Burkholderiales bacterium | reverse complement strand
GGCGGACAGGAAAATGGCCACCAGCACGGCGCACGAGCGGGCATTCAACGCCCCCAGGCCGCTCATGCCCCCTCGCCTTCTGTCTGCACGATGAACTCGGTGCCGCGCACGCCCAGCACCACGCTGGGCGTTTGGATGCTCATGTTCTGCGGCGAGACCTTGCCGATCAGGCCCGTCACCACATGCAGCGAGCCGCGCAGCAAACGCGCCAGCAGGTTGCCTTCCTGCGTGATGGGGTTGAACTGGAACGCGCTGATCACCAGCTCGGTGTTCGGCCCGGTGCTGAGCAAGGTGTCGTCGGCCAGTGCCAGGCCCACGGTGCCGTCAGCCGCGGTGCGGATGCGGTCGCCCACCAGCACGGGCGTGCCCGGCGTGGCGCTGAGCGTGGCCCCGCCACGCAAGATGCTGACCGCACCTTCGACCCGCTTGATGCTGCCCGCCGCCACCTCGGCGGCCTGTGCCGGGGCAGTGCAGGCGATGACCACGATACACAGCACGCGAATGAACCACGTCATGACCTGCACCCCTCTGTTTGACAGCGTTCGAGCGGCGCGATCTTAGTACCCAATTTCACCGCTGCCCACGCGTGGACGCGCGAACCCCCGCGGGTGGGCGCGGCGGCGCACGCGCAGGGCCACGCTCAGAGCACCCAGTCATCGGGCACCGGCACCGCCAGGCCCAGCAACACCTGCGCATAACACTTGGCCAGGTTGTCTGTGCGCAGCGACGCCATGCCGCCGCCGCCCAATACATCGTGCAACAAGAAGTTCATGCTCGCCGTGCCCGGCAGGTCGTAACGTTCTACCTGACTGGGGCCGTTGTGCGCAAAGCACTGCGCCACACGCTGCGGCGTGAGCCAGGCTGACAACCAGGCCAGGTGCTCGGGCCGGCGCACCAGGATGCCGATGTTGGCCTTGTCACCCTTGTCACCCGAGCGGCCGTGCGCGAGCTTGATCAACTTCACCTGGCGCAGGGTGCTCACCTCACCCAATGGCGCGCTGGCATGGCGCAGGGCGGCGGGCAGGTGTGCGGCGTCAAAACCGCCTTGCGCGGCCAGCGCAACGCTGCGCGTCGCATCGCCCACGACCACCGAAACCGCCAGTTCAGTCTTGGGCACCAAGAACGAAAACAACCGAATCACGGGCGACGGATCAGGCCGACCACCCACCAGCCCAGTGGTGCCGGGCGACATCGAGGTGGCCGCCGGCGCAAATTCACGGCCGAAGAGTTCGAGCGCGGCGCGCGACGGCGACTTCACCGCCATCTTCAACACCACTTCGCGCGGCGCCGTGCCCGCATCAGCGTTGGCATTGGCGCCGTACATGTCTTCGGCGCCCAGCACTTCCACCCGCTCTTCGCTGAAGGCCGGCAAGCCCTGCTCGGCCAGCATGGCCTTGATGCGCGTGAGCAGCGCTTGGGCCGTGCGCCGGGCCTTGGCCGGTGCCTGCTCGCCGGCGATGGTCAGGAAGGCGGCGTTGCGATAACCGTCCATGTAAGTCGCGCTGACCTTTGCCGTGGCCGTGGGCGCGCGGCCGGTCGCGCCGCTAATCTGCACCCGGTGCTCGCCCACCTGCTTGTAGCGCACGGCGGTGAAGTCGCACGCCACATCGGGCACGTGGTAAGCACGCGGGTCGCCAATTTCATAGAGCATCTGCTCGGCCACCGTGGCCGGCGTCACCAGCCCGCCGGTGCCCGGCGGCTTGGTGATCACAAAACTGCCGTCAGCCTGAGCTTCGATGATGGGGAAGCCGATGTCGTGCCAATCAGGCACCGTCTCCCAATCGGTGAACAGCCCACCCGTGCACTGCGCGCCGCATTCCACCAGGTGGCCGGCCAGCGTGCCTTGGGCGAGCTTGCCGTACTCGTCATTGCGCCAGCGAAACTCATGCATCAGCACGCCCAGGGTGACGGCGGAATCGACGCAGCGGCCGGTGATCACCACCTCGGCGCCGGCCGCCAGCGCGGCGGCGATCGGCGTGGCACCCAGGTAGGCGTTGATGCTGGCCGGCTTGGCCGGGAACGGCGCGCCGCTGAACATTTCGGTCAGGCCACGTTCGCGGAATTCGGCGGCACGCGGCAGCAAGTCGTCACCCAGCACGACGCCAATCTTCAGCTCGATGCCCAGCTCCACCGCCACCGCGGCCAGCGCGTCGCGGCAGGCCAGCGGGTTCACGCCGCCGGCATTGGCCACGACCTTGATGCCGCGCTCTTTGAGCTGCGGCAGCAAGGCCTTCATGGTGATGTGGACGAAGTCGCGCGCATAACCCTGGCTCGCGTCCTTGGCCTTTTGCGCCGCCAGGATCGACATCGTCACCTCGGCCAGGTAGTCGAACACGAGATACTGCACGTTGCCTCGTGCCACCAGTTGCGGCGCGGCGCTGGCCGTGTCGCCCCAGAAGCCCGAGGCGCTGCCGATGCGGACGATTTTTTCTTTCATGGTCAAGCCTCAAATGTGCACGCGGTTGCCGTTCATGTTGATGCTGCCACGGCGCCCGCACAATGCCGGGCGATGCCCATTGACGGCTCGCCTGATCCTGCCGCATCCTGAATCTCAACCGTGCCTGCACTCAGCTCCAAGCTCCACCCCCACAGCGCCAGCTTTCAGGCCCAAGCCACCGCCATGCATGGCCTGGTGGCCCGCCTGCGCGAACTGGAGCAACGCACCGCCGCGGCCAGCGCCAAGGCCAAACCCTTGTTCGACAAGCGCGGCCAGTTGCTGCCGCGCGAACGCCTGGCCCGGCTGCTGGATGCCGGTGCGCCGTGGCTGGAGTTGTCTTCCCTGGCCGGTTGGTTGTGCGACACGACTGACCCCGAAAAAAGCATTCCAGGCGGCGGCATGATCACCGGCATTGGTGAGATCGCCGGCACGCGCTGCATGGTGGTGGTGAGTGATTCCGGCATCGATGCCGGCGCCATCCAGCGCATGGGGCGCGACAAGATGCTGCGCGCACAAGAGCTCGCCTTGCAGAACAAGCTGCCCTTCGTGCAACTGATCGAATCAGCCGGCGCCAACTTGCTGCAATACAAGGTGGAAGGCTTCATCAACGGCGGGCGGCTGTTCTACAACCTGGCGCGCCTGTCGGCCGCCGGCTGCCCGGTGATCGGCGTGGTGCACGGCTCGTCTACCGCGGGCGGCGCCTACATGCCGGGCTTGAGTGACTACGTGATCATGGTGCAGGGCCGTGCGCGCGCCTTCCTCGCCGGCCCGCCGCTGCTGAAGGCAGCCACCGGCGAAGTGGCCACTGAGGAAGAACTGGGCGGCGGCGACATGCATGCCAGCGTGTCGGGCCTGGGCGACTACCTGGCGCAAGACGACGCCGATGCGCTGCGCCAGGCGCGTGAGCTGATGCAGCGGTTGCAATTCGGTGTACCCAGTTTCATCAACGCTGACCCGGCACTGGAGCCGAAGTACTTAACGAATGAGTTGAGCGGCATCGCGCCGGTTGACTTTCGCACGCCGCTGGACATGCGCGAGGTCATTGCCCGCATCGTTGACCGCAGCGAATTCACCGAGTTCGGCGCCCAGTACGGCAGCGCCACGCTGTGCGGCCACGCCGCGTTGTACGGCATGGCCATTGGCATCATCACCAACAACGGCCCGCTCGACCCGGCCGGCGCCACCAAGGCCACGCATTTCATTCAGGCCTGCTGCCAGAGCGGCACACCGCTGCTGTATTTGCAGAACACCACCGGCTACATCGTGGGCAAGGCCAGCGAACAGGCCGGCATGATCAAGCACGGCAGCAAGATGATCCAGGCCGTGAGCAACGCCAGCGTGCCGGCCATCACCCTGATGTGTGGCGCCAGCTTCGGCGCCGGCAACTACGGCATGTGCGGCCGCGCTTTCGGCCCGCGCTTCGTGTTCAGTTGGCCCAATGCGCGCACCGCGGTGATGGGCGGTGAACAGGCTGCGTTGACCATGCGCATCGTGGCCGAAGGCGGCGCGAAGCGCAAAGGCGTAGCGGTTGATGAAGCCCAGCTCGACGCCCTGCAAAAGAGAATCGTCGATAACTTCGACAGCCAGGCCGATGCCTTTCACACCAGCGGCCTGCTGCTTGACGATGGCGTGATCGACCCCGCCGACACGCGCCGCGTGCTCGGCTTAACGTTTGACATCTGCCGCCAGGCCGATGCCCGGAACTTAAGGCTCATGCAGTTCGGCGTGGCCCGCCCTTGAAAGAATCCTCATGACCGCCAGCCTGTACACCGAAGACCACATCGCCCTGCAAGACTCGATGAAGCGTTTTGCTGAAAGTGAAATCAACCCGCACATCGACGAATGGGAGAAGGCCGAGATCTTTCCGGCCAAGGAACTGTTCCGCAAAATGGGCAAGCTGGGGTTCCTGGGCATCAACAAGCCGGTGGCCTTTGGCGGCCAGGGGCTGGACTATTCCTATGCCAGTGCCTTTGCTGAATCGTTAAGTGCCATTCGCTGCGGCGGCGTGCCCATGGCCATTGGCGTGCAGACCGACATGGCCACGCCGGCGCTGGCGCGCTTTGGCTCTGACGAAGTGCGCCAGGAGTTCCTGGCCCCTTCCATCAGCGGCGAGTTCGTGGCCTGCCTGGGCGTGAGTGAAGTCGGCGCGGGGTCTGACGTGGCCAGCATCAAGACGAATGCGCGCAAGGACGGGGCCGACTACATCATCAACGGCGGCAAGATGTGGACCACCAATGGCACCCAGGCCGATTGGTGCTGCGTGCTGGCCAACACGAGTGAAGGCACCGGCCACCGCAACAAGACGCTGATCTGCGTGCCCATGAACACGCCTGGCGTGGAAGTGGCACGCAAGCTGAAGAAGGTGGGCATGAATGCGTCGGACACGGCGCAACTGCACTTCAGCGATGTGCGCGTACCGCAACGCTTTCGCATTGGCGAGGAAGGCATGGGCTTCACCTACCAGATGCAGCAGTTCCAGGAAGAACGGCTGTGGGCCGGCGCCGGCTGGCAAAAGAGCAAGCACATCATTCAAGAAACCATTGACTACCTGCGCGAACGCCAGGCCTTCGGCAAGCCGCTGCTCGAGCAGCAAACCATCTACTACAAGCTGGCCGAGTTGCAGACCGAGGTCGAGGCCGTGGGCGCCTTGTTCCACAAGGCCGTGGCGCTGTACGTGGCGGGCAACGATGTGACGCAACTGGCCAGCATGGTCAAGCTCAAGGGCGCACGCACGGCCTGCGAAGTGGCCGACTGGTGCGTGCAGTTCTGGGGCGGCATGGGCTACATCGAAGAAACCCGCGTCAACCGCTTCTGGCGCGATTC
This sequence comes from Burkholderiales bacterium, assembly GCA_031381955.1. Lineage (GTDB taxonomy): Bacteria > Pseudomonadota > Gammaproteobacteria > Burkholderiales > Burkholderiaceae_C > Rubrivivax. Next base: position 1,845 of record JANMYI010000710.1, on the reverse strand, counting down.
ACGTTTGGGCCGCATCGGCGGCGGCGCTGACGAGGTGATGATGAGCATCATCGCCAAGACCATGGGCATTTTCCCGCGCCAAGGCTGATGTTCGATACGCTGCTGGTTGCCAATCGAGGCGAGATTGCTTGCCGCGTGTTGCGAACGGCGCGAGCCATGGGCCTGCGCACCGTGGCGGTGTATTCGCAAGCTGACTCGCAGGCACGCCATGTGAGCCTGGCCGACACGGCCGTGTGCCTCGGTGCGGCCCCGGCACGCGACAGTTATCTGAACATCGAGCGCGTGATCGCCGCGGCGCAGGCCGGTGGCGCGCAGGCCATCCACCCTGGCTACGGCTTCCTGTCCGAGAACCCCGCTTTCGCGCGCGCCTGCGCTGCCGCAGGGCTGGTGTTCGTGGGCCCTTCGCCCGAGGCGATCGAAGCCCTGGGCAACAAGGCGCGCGCCAAGCAGCTTGCTGCACAGGCCGGTGTGCCCTGCCTGCCCGGCTATGCGGGTGCGGATCAAGCAGTGGCCACGCTGGCGCGTGAAGCGCAGCGCATCGGCGCACCGGTGATGATCAAGGCCGCGGCCGGCGGCGGCGGGCGTGGCATGCGGCGTTGCGATAACGTTTCAGATGAGCCCGCCGTGCGCGCCCTGCTGCAAGCCGCCGCGGCCGAGGCGCTGGCGTCATTTGGCAGCGGCGAACTGCTGCTGGAGCGCCTGGTTGAAAACGCCCGGCATGTGGAAATCCAGGTCTTTGGCGACGCCCACGGCAACGCCGTTCACCTGGGCGAGCGCGATTGCTCCACCCAGCGGCGGCACCAAAAGATCCTGGAAGAAGCCCCCGCACCCGGGTTAACGAATGAATTGCGCCAACGCATGGGCCAGGCCGCCGTGAAGCTGGTGCGCGCCGCGCAGTACGTGGGTGCCGGCACGGTGGAATTCCTGCTTAGCCCCGACGGCGAGTTCCACTTCCTGGAGGTGAACACCCGGCTGCAGGTGGAGCACCCCGTCACCGAAGCCACCACGGGGCTGGATCTGGTGCAGTGGCAATTGCGCATCGCCCAGGGCGAGCCGCTGCCGGCGGCGCAGGAAGCCATCACCTGGCACGGCGCGGCCATCGAAGCCCGGCTGTGCGCCGAAGACGCGCACCACGGCTTCGCGCCGCAAAGCGGGCGCATCGCGTTCTGGCATTTCGCGCAAGTTGAAGGTGTGCGCATCGACCACGGCCTGGCAGCACATGCCGAGGTGCCGCCGCACTACGACTCGATGATCGCCAAGTTCATCGCCCACGGCCGCACGCGCGTGGAAGCGCGCAGCCGCTTGCAGGCCGCGCTGCGCGGCAGCGGCGTGCTGGGCTTGCGCACGAATCGCGACTATCTCCTGCAATGCCTGGCTGCGCCGGCGTTTGCGCAGCCCGCGCTGCACACCGGCTGGCTGGAAGCCGCCAGCCCGGGATTCCAGGCGCCGGCCGTCTCAACAGCCTGGCTGGCCATCGCAGCGGCCGTTTTGTTGCACCGCCAAGCTGAGCGCCATGGCCCGCTGGCGCGCTTTGCTTCTAGCGGCCAGCGTGAATCGGTGCTGTGCCTGCGCGCGCAGGAACAGACCCATGAGCTGCGTTTGCGCTATGGCCAGCAGGGTGCGGTGCAGATTGCTGTGGGCGGCACAAGTCATACGTTAGACGTGCTGACTGACGATGGCCAGGTGGTGGAACTGGTGCTCGATGGCCTGCGCCAGCGCGCCGTGGCCCACACCCAACCCGGCCAGCAATGGCTGGATGCGCTGGGCTTGAGCGAAGGCCTGGCAGACATCACCGCCGAGCCGCCCATACGCCATGGCACCAGCGGCGCCGCCGGTAGCGGCCGC
>JANMYI010000693.1:0-1503 GCA_031381955.1 Burkholderiales bacterium | reverse complement strand
GCGGCCTGAACGTGCCGGGTGCCATCACCATCGGCCCGGGTTTCCCCGGCGTCTACGGCAACTGCCCCAACGCCAACCCGGGCACCGCCGGGCCTGACTACGACTTTGCGCAAGGCCCGCTGCTGTTTGATGGTGACGATGAAGACTCGCTCATTGGTGCGGGCCAGAAGAGCGGCGTGTTCTGGGCCTTTCGTGCCAAAGACGGCAAGCTGGCCTGGGCGCGCCAGGTGGCGCCTGGCGGCGTGACAGGTGGCCTGCAATGGGGCTCGGCCACCGACGGCAAGAGCATCTTCGTGGCGGCTGCCAACGCCGGCCCCACCAGCAATGGGGGCGGCGCCGGGGCACTGCCCTGGACGCTGAAGGACGGCAGCGTCACCACCGCTGGCGGCTGGGCCGCGCTGGAGGCCAAGACGGGCAAGGTGCAATGGACCACCGCTGACCCGCATGGCGGCCGCGCCGAAGGGGCGGTGAGCCTGGCCAACGGCGTGGCCTTTGGTTGCAGCGTGGCCGGGCAGATGCGCGCGCTCGATGCCAAGAGCGGCAAGGTGCTGTGGAGTCATGCCAGCGGCGGCCCGTGCACCGCTGGGCCAAGCGTTGCTGACGGCGTGGTCTATTGGGGCAGCGGCACCTTTGGCCTGTTTGGGCCCACCGGGCCGAAGAAGGTGTTTGCATTCGGCTTGAACTGATGCGGTCTTGAACTGAAGCGGCGCGGTGGGTTCGCACTCACCGCGCCGTTGGCACGTTTGGCCGTGCCGGTTTGCCAGCCCGGCCGAAGTGACCACAATGCGCCAACCTCAGAGAAAGCTTCGGGGAGAGGGCGTGTGACCAGCATCTTCATCAGCTACCGCCGTGCCGACGCCCAGGGCCACGCGCAGCACCTGCACCATCGGCTGGCGGGCTGGTTTGACGATGCTTCCGAGCTGTTCTTCGATGGCCAGCACATTGACAGCGGTGATGACTTTCCTCAGCGTTTGGCAGCAGCGGTTGACGCCGCCGCGGTGGTGCTGGTGTTGATCGGGCCGGGTTGGCTCGACGAGATCTTTTCAAGACCCGAATCAGTTGCTGGCGGCGCTGCGCACGCAACTGCATGGCGGTGTCGCAGCGACGGTGCTGGTGGGCGCAGGTGGCGCCAAGGCGGCGGGCTTGCATGGCATGGGCGGCATCGGCAAAACGCAGCTTGCACTGGCCTACTGCCATGCCTACCGCGATGCTTATGCCGGCATTTGGTGGCTGCGTGCTGAAACCGCGCGCGGGGCGGGCGCGGCCGCGGGCTTGGCCTCTGAGCCCGCCATTGAGCCAGCCATTGATGCGGCCACCGAGCCGGTCCGCCCCAACGACACCTTGCTGCAACAAGACGCCCTGGCCGCCTGCGCCGCGGCCGGCGTGGCGGTGCCCGATGGCGTGGCGCCCAGCCAGGCGCTCAAGCAGTGGCTTGCCGGCCAAACCGCACCCTGGCTGCTGGTGTTCGACAACGCTGACGACCCCCAGGCGCTGCGCGCGCAC
>JANMYI010000678.1:0-2712 GCA_031381955.1 Burkholderiales bacterium | reverse complement strand
GCGGCCGGTTGAAGATGGCCTGGTGCTGCAACAGTTGCTGTACGCCGATGAAGTGCGCTCGCTGAAAGACCTGAACATTGAAGCGGTGTCGGTCTCCAGCGGCGAATTGCAGCTGGCCCTGCAGCTCATCGACCAGATCTCGCAGGAATCGTACGACCCGGCACAGTACGTTGACGAGGAGAAGAAGCGCATCCTCGAAGCCATCGACGCGAAGATCAGCGGCAAGGAAGTCGTTGCCTCGGCGCACGACGAAGAACCGAGCACTGCGCAGGTCATCGACTTGATGGAAGCGCTGCGCGCCAGCCTGGGCAAGAAGGCGGCGGCGGTCAAGGCTTTGGTGGTTGAGCCGGCCGTGACCACAGCCGAAGCCAAGGAGCGCAAGGGTGCCAAGCGCGCCGGCGCAACGAAGGCCGAAGAAAGCGCCACGGCGCCCGCACCGGCGCGCGCACGCGCCAGGAAGTGACACGCAGCAGCGCCGACCACAGCGACGCGTCCGCATTCACCTTGCGCCGCGTCCAGGCGATGCTGGGCTTGTCGCGCGCCATCGTCTCTGCGTTGATCGCCGAAGGGTTCGTCTCCCCCACACGCGGCCGGCGCAACGAATGGCGCTTCACGTTTCAAGATTTGATGCTGCTGCGCACGGCGCACGCGCTGCGGGCGTCGAAGATCCCGCCGCGCAAGATCCTGCGCGCGCTGGCCCGCCTGAAGGCCACGTTGCCGCACGAGCTGCCACTGACCGGGCTGCGCATCACCGCCATCGGCGCCGACGTTGCGGTGCGCGACCGCAACGGCCAGTGGCAAGCCGACAACGGCCAGTTGCTGATGGACTTCGAGGTGGCGCCCGTCGCCGGCAGCGTGGCGTTCCTGGACCGCGGCGCTGCACCGGCAAGCCCCGATGCAGCGGCGTGCTTCGACCGCGCCTTGGCGCTGGAGGCCACCAACCCAGCCGGCGCTGAAGCCGCCTATCAGCAGGCCCTTGCGTTGGCACCCGACATGGCCGAGGCCTACCTGAATCTGGGTGCGATGTGGTGCGACGCGGGCCGCTTTGTCGATTTGGCCAAGCTGTCTGAACAGGCCGTGGCCAACTGCCCGCAGTCCCCGTTGATCCACTTCAATCAAGGTGTGGCGCTCGACCATCTGGAGCAACTGCCGCAGGCGATCACGAGTTACGAGAAGAGCCTGGTACTTGACCCCACGCTGGCCGATGCGCACTACAACCTTGGCCGCCTGCGCGAGCAGCTCGGCGACGAGCGCGGCGCGGTGCGGCACTTCAGCGCCTACCGGCGCTTGCAGCGATAGCGTTGCGGCCGATGGTGGAGAAGGCTCAGGATCCGCTGGCGCGCTATTGGGCCAAGCGCAATTTCGCGCTCACCAGCGAGCCCCACGGCGGTGAAGCGGCGGCGGCCACCGCATCGGGCAGCCCCTTGTCGTTCGTCATCCAGAAGCACCACGCAAGCCGGCTGCACTACGACTTTCGGCTCGAACTCGACGGCGTGCTGCTGTCTTGGGCGGTGCCCAGGGGGCCGAGCTTCGACCCCAGCGACAAGCGCATGGCGATTCACGTTGAAGACCATCCGCTGCCGTACGCCAGCTTCGAGGGCACGATCCCGCCGCGGCACTACGGCGCAGGCACGGTCATCGTGTGGGACCACGGCACCTGGGAGCCCAGCGTCGACCCGCGGCAAGGGCTGAAGGACGGCAAGCTTGTGTTCGCGCTGCACGGCCACAAGCTGTTCGGGCTGTGGGAACTGGTGCGCATCGCCAAGCCCGGCGACCGCCAGGAAGCCTGGCTGCTGTTCAAGAAGCGCGACCGCCATGCCCGGCCGCACAGCGAGTACGACGTCGTCAGCGCCTTGCCCGACAGCGTGATCGCCCGGCCTTTAAAGGCCGCGCCCAGCAGCGTCGAAGGCCCGTCGGGTGCCGTGAAGGCCGCCATGCCGGCAACGCTGGCGCCGCAACTCGCCAGCCTGGCCAGCGCGGCGCCGACCTCGGGCGACTGGAGCTGGGAGATCAAGCTCGACGGCTACCGCTTGATGGCGCGCATTGAGGGCGGCGAGGTGCGCCTCATCACACGTGGCGGACATGACTGGTCGGCCAAGATGCCGGGGCTGGTGCAGGCCTTGTCGGCGCTCGGCCTGCAAAGCGCCTGGCTCGACGGCGAGATTGTGGTGATGGGCAAGACCGGCACGCCGGATTTCAATGCGCTGCAAAACGCTTTCGACCGCTCGCGCACTGAGGGCATCGAATACTTCCTGTTCGATGTGCCCTACTTCGAGGGCCACGACATGCGCCGCGTGCCGCTTGCCGCGCGGCGGCAATTGCTCAAGCAGTTCCTTGATGAGCATCCGAGCGAGCACATTTGCTTCAGCGCCGACTTTGATGCCGACGCCGCGTCGATCCTCGAATCTGCGCGGCGCATGGGGCTGGAAGGCGTGATCGCCAAGCGCAAAGATGCGCCTTACGAATCGCGCCGCACTGAAACCTGGCTGAAGCTGAAGAACAAGCTGCGCCAGGAGTTCGTGATCGCCGGCTACACCGACCGCTCCAGCGGCGAGGCCGAGATCGGCAGCCTGCTGCTGGCGGTGCACGACGACAGCGGGCAGTTCGTCTACGTCGGCAATGTCGGCACGGGTTGGAGCGCGGTGACGGCCACGGCGCTGAAAAAGCGGCTGAAGAAGATCGAGCTTGCCGAGTCACCTTTCGGGGCCAGGC
>JANMYI010000674.1:0-8273 GCA_031381955.1 Burkholderiales bacterium | reverse complement strand
CGCCCGCAACTCAGGCACACCAGGTGGTCGTGGTGCTGGCCTTCATTCAGTTCATAAACCGACTTGCCGCTTTCAAAGCTGCTGCGGCGCAAGATGCCGGCTTGTTCGAACTGCGTGAGCACGCGGTACACCGTGGCCAGGCCGACATCGGCGTCTTCGCCGAGCAAGGCCTTGTACACGTCTTCGGCCGTCATGTGGCGCAACAGGGTGCGCTGGAAGACTTCCAGAATCTTGATGCGCGGCGCCGTTGCCTTCAGGCCGCTGCTCTTGATCTCATCCGCGTGGGTCATGCACTTGGCTTCCTCGGGCCAGGTGCTGGCACTGCGGCGCGCGAGGCCCCCGTTAGAATGGCCCGATCATAGTCACTGGCTTGCGCGGCACGTTGCCCGCTTGGCCCCATGCGACGCACCGCCCACTTTCTTGCTGCCAGGCCATGTGCCGCCCTGTACCTTGCTGCGCTGGCCGCCACGGGTTGCGCGTCGCAACTGCAATCGTCTGACAGCATCTTCGGCTTGATCACGCCCTACCGCATCGACATCGTGCAGGGCAACGTCGTCACCAAAGAGCAGCTCGAGCGCATCAAGCCCGGCGTGAACCGCGCCCAGGTGCGTGACGCGCTGGGCTCGCCCTTGCTGACCGACATCTTCCACGCCGACCGCTGGGACTACGTCTTCACGCTGCGCCGGCCCGGCGCCGAGCCGCAGCGGCGCAGCCTGGTGCTGTTGTTTGACGGCGAGGTGCTGAAGAGCATCGACGCCCCCGCTTTGCCGGCGGAAGCGGAGTTCGTGGCCGCCATCAGCACCCACAAGGCGCAAGGCCCGGCCGCGCCGCTGGAGCTCACCCCGGCGCAGCGCCAGGCCCTGCCGGCCCCGCCCAAGGCCGCCGCCGTGGCCGCCGAGCCGGCGTCAGCGGCGCGGCGCAACTACCCGCCGCTGGAACCGTGACATCCGGGCCAGCCGCCACCAAGCTGGTCATTGCTGGCGCGGGCGGGCGCATGGGGCGCATGCTCATCCACGCCGCATTGAACCGCACCGATTGCACGCTGCACGGCGCGCTTGATGTGCCCGGCAGCGCCGGCTTGGGGCAAGACGCCGCCAGCGGCCTGGGTGCGGCCAGCGGTGTGTTGATCAGCAGCGATTTGCAGCAGGCACTGGCCGGCGCCGATGTGTTGATCGACTTCACCCGCCCCGAGGGCACGCTGGCGCACCTGGCCGTGTGCCGGGCCCTGGGCGTGCGGGCGGTCATCGGCACCACCGGCTTCAGCGCCGAACAAAAGAGCGTGATTGCCGAGCACGCGCGGCACATCGGCATCGTCATGTCGCCCAACATGGGCGTGGGCGTGAACGTCATGATCAAGCTGCTGGGCGTGGCCGCGCAGGCGCTGGCCGCGGGCTACGACGTCGAGGTCATCGAAACACACCACCGCCACAAGGTTGACGCCCCCAGTGGCACCGCGCTGGCGCTGGGCGACGCCGTGGCCCGCGCCCAGGGCCGCGAGCTGAAAGACTGCGCCGTGTATGCCCGCGAAGGCCACACCGGCGAGCGCCTGGCCGGCAGCATCGGCTTTGCCAGCATCCGCGGCGGCGACGTGGTGGGCGACCACACCGTGTTGTTCGCCGGCACCGGCGAGCGCATCGAGATCACGCACAAAGCGTCGAGCCGCGAAGGCTATGCCCAGGGCAGCCTGCGTGCAGCCGCTTACCTCATGCTGCATGGCCCCGGCCTGTACGGCATGAACGACGTGCTGGGTCTGTAGCAGCGCGCCGTGCAAGGCTTGGCCGAGTACTGGCAGCAAACTGACGGCGTGGGCCGGGCAGTGGCGCTGCTGCTGCTGGGGATGTCGATCTCGGCCTGGGTCGTGATCCTCTGGAAGGGCTGGGTCCTGCGCCGCGCCGGGGCCGACGTGCAGCGCGCCGTGGCCGCGTTCTGGGACGCCGTGGATTTGTCCGCTGGACGTGAGCGGCTGGCCGCGCTCGACCGCGAAAAGGTGCTCACCCCCTTGCTCGACGCTGCCACGCGCCAGGCCCCCAGCGGCACGCTGGAAACCAGCGCCAAGCTCGAATCGCAGCTCACCCGCCGCCTGCGCGACGCCCTGCACCAAGGCCTGGCCCACCTGCAATATGGCCAGGTGCTGCTGGCCAGCATCGGCAGCACCGCGCCGTTCATCGGCCTGTTCGGCACGGTTTGGGGCATCTACCACGCGTTGGCCGGCATTTCCGCGGCGGGCAGCATCACCATCGAGAAGGTGTCGGGCCCGGTGGGTGAGGCGCTGATCATGACCGCCGCCGGCCTGGCCGTGGCCATTCCGGCCGTGCTGGCCTACAACCTCTATGGCAAGTGGGTCGCCGCGGCCGAGGCCGAGCTCGAAGGCTTCGCGCACGACCTGCGCGAGATGGTGCTCGACAACACCAGCCGCTAACCGGAGCCTGCATGGCATTCGGCCGACTCGAACGCGCCGCCGGCACCCAGCCGATGAGCGAGATCAACATGACGCCGCTGATCGACGTGATGCTGGTGCTGCTGGTGATTTTCATGATCACCGCGCCGCTCATGACCAGCAGCCTCAAGCTTGAGCTGCCCAAGACCGAAGGCGCGCGCCCCAGCGACGCGCCGGCGTTCATCGCCATCGGCCTGAACGCGCAGGGCCAGGCCTTCGTGAGCGATGTGGCGGTCGACAAGCCCCAGCTCGTGGCGCGCATCCGCGAGGCCGCGCAGCGCAACCCGCAGACCGAAGTGCACCTGCGCGCCGACCAAAGCGTGCCCTACGGCCGCGTGGCTGAACTCATCGGTTGGGTGCAGGACGGCGGCCTGACCCGCATCGGTTTCGTCACCGAAAGCAGTGCCGCAAAGTAGCCGCTGGGAGGCGAAAAACCGCCTCCTACAATCGGCCCGATGAACGAGAAATACGCCCCGTCTGAAGTTGAAACCCGGGCCCAGGAGGCCTGGCGCGCCGCCGATGCCTACCGCGTGCGCGAAGACACCAGCAAGCCCAAATACTACGCCTGCTCGATGCTGCCCTACCCCAGCGGCAAGCTGCACATGGGCCATGTGCGCAACTACACCATCAACGACATGCTGGCGCGCCAGTTGCGCATGCGCGGCTTCAATGTCTTGATGCCCATGGGCTGGGATGCGTTCGGCCTGCCGGCGGAAAACGCGGCCATGAAGAACAAGGTGCCGCCGGCGAAGTGGACCACCGACAACATCGCCCACATGAAGGGCCAGATGCAGGCCATGGGGTTGGCCATCGACTGGAGCCGCGAGGTCAACACCTGCTCGCCCGAGTACTACAAGTGGAACCAGTGGCTGTTCCTGAAGATGCTGGAGGCCGGCATTGCCGAGCGCCGCACCCAAGTGGTGAACTGGGACCCGGTGGACCTGACCGTGCTGGCCAACGAGCAGGTGATCGATGGCCGCGGCTGGCGCAGCGGCGCCCTGGTTGAAAAGCGTGAGATCCCGGGCTACTACCTGAAGATCACGCAATACGCCGACGAATTGCTCGACCACACCGTGCATCACCTCGACGGTTGGCCCGAGCGCGTCAAGCTGATGCAGCAGAACTGGATTGGCAAGAGCGAGGGCGTGCGCTTTGCGTTCCCGCATGACATTCGCGCCAACGATGGCGAGTTGATCCAGGGCGGGCGGATGTACGTGTTCACCACGCGCGCCGACACCATCATGGGCGTCACCTTCTGCGCCGTGGCGCCCGAGCATCCGTTGGCCTCGCATGCGGCGCTGGGCAACCCGGCGCTTGCGGCTTTCATCGAACGTTGCAAGCAGGGTGGCACCACCGAGGCAGAGCTGGCGCTGCGCGACAAGGAAGGCCTGCCCACCGGCCTGCATGTGACCCACCCGCTCGGCGGCCAGAGTGTGGAGCTGTGGGTGGGCAACTATGTGCTGATGAGCTATGGCGACGGCGCGGTGATGGGCGTGCCCGCGCACGATGAGCGCGACTTTGCATTTGCGCGCAAATACGGCCTGGTCATCAAACAAGTTGTTGCAGTGGACGGCCAGCCCTTCAGCGACCAGACCTGGGCCGACGCCAACACCGACAAGGCACATGGCGTGGCGGTGAATTCCGGCAAGTACAACGGCCTGAGTCACCCGGCCTGCGTCGATGCGGTGGCCGCCGATCTGGCCGCGCTGGGCCTGGGCGAGAAGAAGACCACCTGGCGCCTGCGCGACTGGGGCGTGAGCCGCCAGCGCTATTGGGGCACGCCCGTGCCAATGATCCATTGCCCGGCCTGCGGTGTGCTGCCCGTGCCCGAGGCCGACCTGCCCGTGGTGCTGCCCGAAGACCTGATTCCCGATGGCTCAGGCAACCCGCTGAACAAGTGCGAGGCGTTCCTGAAGGTCACGTGCCACCGCTGCGGCGCCGCCGCGCGGCGCGAGACCGACACCTTGGACACGTTCGTCGATTCGGCCTGGTACTACATGCGGTACTGCGACCCCAAGTTGACTGACGCCATGGTGGGCGAAGGCGCCAAATATTGGCTGCCGATGGACCAGTACATCGGCGGCATCGAGCATGCCATCCTGCACCTGCTGTACGCGCGCTTCTGGACCAAGGTGATGCGCGACCTGAAGCTCGTCACCGTTGACGAGCCCTTCACCAAACTGCTCACCCAGGGCATGGTGCTCAACGAGGCGTTTGTGCGCGTGCATGAAAAAGGCGGCAAGGAATACTTCTGGGCCGAGCAGCTGAACATCGTGCGTGACGAACATGCCAACGTGGTGCAGGTCACGGCCAGGGCCGATGGCTTGCCGGTCACGTACGAGGGCTGGACGACGATGTCCAAGTCGAAGAACAACGGCGTCGATCCGCAGGCGCTGATCGACCGTTACGGTGCCGACACCGCGCGCCTGTTCGTCATGTTCGCCTCACCGCCCGAGCAAACGCTGGAATGGAACGACGCTGGCGTGGAAGGGGCGCACCGCTTCTTGCGGCGCGTGTGGGGCTTTGCGGCGCGCCATGAAGCGGCGCTGCGCCCGGCCGGCGCCGCGACTGGGCCGCTCGATGCCGCGGCCAAGGCCTTGCGCTTTGACATTCATAGCGTGCTGCGCCAGGTGGCGTACGACTACGAGCGCATGCAATACAACACCGTGGTCTCGGGCGCGATGAAGCTGCTCAATGCGCTCGAATCGTTCAAGAGCGACGCTCCCGCCGTGCTGCGCGAAGGCTTCGGCGTGCTGCTGCGCGCGTTGTACCCGGCCTGCCCGCACATCGCCTGGGTGCTGTGGCAAGACCTGGGCTATGCGGCGCAGCATGGCGACTTGCTCGATGCGCCCTGGCCCGCGGTGGACACCAGCGCATTGGTGCAAGACGAATTGGAGATGGCGTTGCAGATCAACGGCAAGCTGCGCGGCGCGCTGCGCGTCAGCGCGAGCGCGAGCAAGGCCGACATCGAGGCCGCCGCCCTGGCACTGCCTGAGTTCGCCCGCTTCGGCGAAGGCCGGCCGGCCAAGAAGGTGGTGGTGGTGGCCGGGCGGCTGGTCAACATCGTGGTCTGATGCGCGTTTTTCGCCGCTCATTTGTAACGTTAACTACGCTGGCCTTGACCGGCTGTGGCTTCAAACTGCGCCAGCCGCTGCCGCTGAGCTTCAACAGCGCCGCGCTGGTGGGTTTTGCGCCGCGCTCGCCGCTGGCCGATGAATTGCGCCGCAGCTTGGGCCAAGCCAACGTGCGCGTGCTGGACAGCCCCGACCGGGTGGAGGTGGTGATCCAGGCGCTGACCGATGCGCGCGAGAAAGCCGTGGTCGCCTCCACCGCCGCGGCGCAGGTGCGCGAGCTGCAACTGCGCCTGCGCGTGCACCTGCGCGCGCGCACACCCGGGGGGCGCGAGCTGATGCCGGCGGTGGAGCTGCTGCTCACGCGCGACCTGAGCACGAGCGAGACCGCGGCGCTGGGCAAGGCCCAGGAAGAGGAGCAGCTGTACCGCGACATGCAGCTCGATGTGGTGCAACAGGTGATGCGCCGCCTGGCGGCGATCCGCCTTTAGTCGCCCCCTAACATGCAACTGCGTGCTGATCAATTGACGGGCCACCTGGCCAAGGGGCTGAAGAACCTGTACACGGTGCACGGCGATGAACCGCTGCTGGCGCAAGAAGCGCTGGACGCGCTGCGCGCCGCAGCGCGCAACCAGGGCTACAGCGAGCGCCTGGTGTTCAACGTCAGCGGCGCGCACTTCGACTGGAGCGGCTTGCTCGGCGCGGCGCAGTCGCAAAGCCTGTTCAGCGAACGCCAGATCATCGACATCCGCATCCCCTCGGGCAAGCCGGGCAAGGAAGGCTCCGAGGCGCTGCAACGCTATTGCCAGCAGATGAGCGACGACGTGCTCACGCTCATTCAATTGCCGCGGCTGGATGGCCAGCAGACCAAGAGCGCCTGGTTCACCGCGCTCGATGGCCACGGCGCCACCTTGCGCGTGGAGCCGGTGGAGCGCAAGGCGCTGCCGGCCTGGATTGCCCAGCGCCTGGCGCGCCAGAACCAGCGCGTGGCCGCCGGCGACGAAGGCGCGCGCACGCTGGCGTTTTTTGCGGATCAAGTTGAAGGCAACTTGCTGGCCGCGCACCAGGAAGTGTTGAAGCTGGGCCTGCTGCACCCGCCAGGCGAACTGCGCTTCGAGCACATCGAAGCCGCGGTGCTCGATGTGGCGCGGTTCGACCTGTTCAAGCTCGGCGAGGCCGTGCTCGGTGGCCAGGTGGCACGCGCCCTGCGCATGCTCGACGGGCTGCGCGACGAAGGCGAGCCGGCCGTGCTGGTGCACTGGACGCTGGCTGAAGACATTCGCGCACTCAAGCGCGTGAATGACGCCACCGCCGCGGGCCAGCCGCTGCCGCTGGCCCTGCGCGAGGCGCGCGTGTGGGGCACGCGGGAAAAGTTGTTCGAGCGCGTGCTGCCGCGGCTCAAGGCGCAAGAGCTGGCGCAGTGGCTGCAAGCGGCCAGCATTTGCGACGGCCTGGTCAAGGGCCTGCCGCATCCTGCCTGGCCGGGCGACGCCTGGGCCGGCCTGCGCCGCCTGGTGTTGATGATGTTGCAGGCCGTGGTGCCGGGCGGTGCTGGTTTCGCCCGCGCGGCGTGAGCTTCAGTGCTTGTCGCGCTTGCGCTGGAACTCAGGGGTGGTGTCGGGCGGCAGCACCTTCAACAGGCGCAGCACCGGCTTGATCGCCTCTTTCAAGCCGGGCGGCAGCACCCGCTTGGCGGTGACGAAGAGATTGCTCCGGCGCACCTGCGACGCATCGAACCGCGGGTTAGCGCCTTCGGGCATGTCCACCGGCGCTTGCTCGTCGGTGGGGTCTGATGTCAACACCCGAACGCGCGTGCCCTTGATCGCCACATAGGTCTTTCGATCACGCAGGTTGCCCGGCATGGTGGGCGCCAACACATCGAGCGTGGAGGTGAAGCCGGCCCGCGCCAGCAGATTCATCAGCGAGGCTTCGGTAAACCAGAAGCTGGCCGTGTTGTCGAGCGATGCCCACAGCTTGTTGCGCCGCTGGGCCTCGGTTTCGGTTTCGTCGTGCTCGCCGTACACGTGGCCGTGGTAGGTGCTGCCCTCCAGCGCCACCGTGCGCTGGCTGGAAAGAGCGATGAAGGTGTCCAACACCACCACGCCGGTGCAAACGGCGTGCATGGCATTGATAAGGCCCCAGGCATCGTGCGCCGGCAGGTGGTAGAGCAAGCCCGAGCAGATGACGATGTCGAATCTGCCGTACTTCGTGGCGCTGAGGTTGCGCACATCGTCTTGCACGAACGTGCAGCGCTGCAGCCCGAGCGCCTGCGCGGCGAAGTCACACTTCGCCACGCTGGCCTGGCGCCCCTCGATGCCCAGCGCTTCGGCGCCGTGGCGGGCGAACTCGATCGCATAGTGGCCTTCCAGACAGGCCAGATCCAGCACCCGGCATTCAGCCAGCGGTTTGCGCAGCACATCGCTGCAGACCTGCAAGATCCGCTTGAGGCGGTGATCCACCGCGGCTTCGCGCGTGTAGGTGCCGTCGGGCAGTTTGATGGCCATGGCCGTCCATGCGCCATGTTCTGCCACCACGGCCTGATGCTGAAGGTTGCTTGCTGCCATTGCGGTTCCACTGCCTTGCCGGCGAGTTTTCGACCGGGGAGTGTAGGCGCGAGGTCTTGCTCTTGGCGGCCCGGGCCGGGCAGGCCACTCGGCCAAGCGACTAGTCGCCCGCCACGCCCAACCGGCTGGGTTGGCGTCTTTCGAGCGCCCACTTCAGCAGCGCCGCGGCGCGATAGGGGCCGTGCGCGTACTTGCCGTAGG
>JANMYI010000672.1:0-9223 GCA_031381955.1 Burkholderiales bacterium | reverse complement strand
CGGCTGATCTGGTACGTTTAGGGGTCGGTTGTAGTGCGCCACGGCCATCCTGTAGTACAGGCTGCTTAGTGCCACGGCCGCCCCCACCGCCAGCCGGGGCTCGTACTTGATCAGGCCGCCGTGCTGGTCGAACACGGTGTGCCCCTGGCCGTCGAACAGGCCTTCGTAGAGCTGCGGCTCATGCTCGGCGGCATAGCCCGGCCAGGGCTGGCCGCTGCGTGGGTGGCGCGGGTCGACGGCACCGTAGACCTTGGCGCCAGTGGCCTGCAACGCGCGCAAGGCTGCCAGCAAGGGCGGCAAGGCCGGGTCGTTGTTGACCCGAGTGAAGTGCACGTCGAACACCACCGCCTTCGGCCCGGCGCTGCCCTGTGCAGCCAGCAGCTTGGCCAGTTCACGCAAGCGGGGCCGAAAGACTGCCGGGTCGGCGTCATGCGGCAGATCGATCAACACCAGGTCTTGCGGCCAGGGTGCGGCGGTGTGTGCTGAAGTGGCTTCGGCCAGCGCCCAATCGGCCTGCTGCCAGGCGTCGGTGCCGAAGGCCAGCGCCGCCAGGGCCAGCAGCCAGCCCAGCGCCCACAACTGCCAGCGCGGCTTGGCCACGGCTTCAGTACCCCGGGCGCGGTGGGGCTTCGAAGGCACTGGCGCGCTGCAACGCCTGCACCATGCGCTGCTGTGCGCCCGCTTCACCGCGGCCAGCCGCGCTGGCCCAGCAGGCGGCGATTTGCCGCAAGCTGTCGGCCACGTCTTTGTCGCGCGGCGCCGGGTTCAACGCCTGGCGCATGGCCAGCGCGCGCTCCAGCGGCACCAGGCCAGCGGCCGTGTCGCCGCTGCGGCACAGCGCTCCGCCGTGCTGCACCAGGGCCTGTGCCAGCAGCCCGTGCGCCATGCCACCCAGCAGCCGCTCGCGCAGGGCCACGGCCTGCGCATAGTGGGCAGCGGCGCCGGCATCGTCGCCCGCGCGCGCGGCGTTAACACCCAGGTTGATGTGACTGTTGGCCAGCTCGGGGTGCGGTGCATCGCCATACAGGCGTTGGCGCATGGCCAGCGCCTGCTGGTGCCAGGCCGCGGCCGCGGCAGGCGTGGCTTCGAGCTGGCCCAGCGCTTCCAGGTTGCGCGCCACGGCGGCGCTGTCGGCGCCTGCGGCCAAGGCGCGGTGGGCCTCGAGCGAAGTCTGGGTGGCCTCACGCGCCTTTTGCAGCTCACCCAGGCGGCGCCAGGCCAGGCCGAGGTTGCCCCAGACCTGCGCCGTGCGCCGCTGCGTGGTGTGCGGCGCCAGGGCGCGGTTGCTGGCCAGGGCGGCCTGCAGGTGATCGACCGCAGCCTTGTCGTTACCCGCCTCCAGCGCCGCAGCGCCCAGGTTGTTCAAGGCCCGTGCGCGCCAGGGCTCGTCGCGCCCAACCTGGGCCAGCGCCAGCATCTGGTTGAAGGCGGCGGCGGCTTCATTCGGTATGCCGCGCGCCAGCCAGGTCAGGCCGATGTTGTTCAGCGCCGCGAGCTGGCGGTCACGGTCACTCGCGTCTCGGGCGGCGCGCAGTTCGGCCGTGTACAGCGCCATGGCCTCGCTGCTGTGGCGGTAGCGGCGCAGCGGCTCTTGCGCCGGCCATTCCCGGGACGGCCTGGTTTGGGCGTCGAGCTGGTCGTGCTCAACCATGTCAACGGCGCGCGCGGTATCGGCCATCAGCGTGGGCACTTCGCGCTGCACCGCCACGCGGCCGCTTTGCACCTGGGCCGCGCCGGCGCCGCCGGCCAGCGCCTGCACCTCAAACGTGGTGCCGCGCACCAGGGCCACGAAGCGGTTGAACTCGACATTGAAGAAGCTCAACGCACGTTGCACATCAAAGCGCGCACTGCCTTCCAACACCTGGTGCACCTCGCCCGTGGCGCCCACGCGCTGCGCCGTGAATCGGGTATCCGGGCTGAGTTCAATGCGGTTGCCGTTGACCGTGACGAGCACCAACACCACGCGCGCCGGCACGCCAATTTCCACACCTTCGGCCAGCTCCTGCCCGCTGCGCACGGGCAGCGGCACCGGGTTGCGCTGCGGCGGCACGAACTGGGTGATGACCACCGGCGCGCTGGCGGGCTGGCCCTGCACGCGCACTTCAACGATGCGCAGCGCCTGCGCGCCGGCGCCGCCGGCAGCCAGTGCCAGCGCGGCCGCGCACAACGTTGCAACCGCCCTCAGCACGCTAACTTCCTTTTACAGTGGCGCATGGGCGATGAGATCAATGCGGGGCCAGGAACGTGGCCTCGATGTCAACCGTGCCGCGCCGGCCGACATGCGGCCGGTCGCGCTCGAACCAGGCCTGCGCCGCGGCACGGCCCAGCGCGTGCAGGCGCAGCAGAAACGCCAGGTCGGTGTTGAGCTTGCTCGACGCGCCCAGCGGCGCCAGCGCAGCATCGTCGGCCACCATGTGCAGCCGCAGGTTCTTGTAGTGCCGGCTGTCGATGCGGTGTTCCATGAGCAGCCGCTGCACGAAAGCGATGGCGCGCATCTCGCCCAGCAGGGTGGCGTTGAAGGTGACTTCGTTCAGGCGGTCGGCAATCTCGATGGCGGTGCGCGGCGTGGCTTCGCGCTGGAGCGGGTTGATGCGCACCAGCAGCACGTCGTTGGCCGGCGTTTCATAGATCAGCGGCCACAGCGCCGGGTTGCCGCTATAACCGCCGTCCCAATAGGGCACGCCGTCGATCAGCACCGCCTGCATCAACTGCGGCAAGCAGGCTGAGGCCAACAGCGCGTCGATGCTCAGGTCAGCCGCGCTGAACACCCGCGCGCGGCCGCTGTGCACGGAGGTGGCGGTGATGAACAACGGCAACGCCGCTTCGCGCAACGCCGCGACCTGAACATGGCGCTCCAGCAAGGTGCGCAGCGGTGTGAAGTTGAGCGGGTTGAATTGGTACGGGCTGAACACGCGCAGCAGCGCCGTGCTCATTTCGTAGAGCCACTGGCCGTGCAGGTTGTAGCTGCCCAGCGCGGGCGGCGGCAGCCAGGCCGCAAGCGGGTGGGCGGCCGGGCTGCCGAAGACGCCCGGGCAGGCGCCCACGTCATGCCAGAACGCACTCAATGCGGCGCGCGCGCCGGCGCGGCCGGCGCGCGCATGGCCGCTGGCCAGCACGGCGGCATTCAAGGCGCCGGCGCTGGTGCCGGAGATGCCGGCCAGGGGCAAGGTTTCGTCTTCGAGCAGGCGGTCGAGCACGCCCCAAGTGAAGGCGCCATGCGAGCCGCCACCTTGCAAGGCAAGGTCGATGGCGCTGGGCGGCGCAGGTTTGGCGCGGCGGCGTGGGCGGGAAGTCATGGCAGGTGGCCGATCAGGCTGGGGGTGATGTGGGCTGCAGCAGGGCCGGCTCAGAGCCTGGGAGTCATTCTCGCGTGCCCGAGCAGCGCGCCCAGAGGTGCCAGTCCAGTCAATTCAAACGTTAACGCCGCCGTGCCGGTGGGCGTGTCGCGGGTTGGCGCGGCGCAGGCGGTTGGGGGTGGGGGCGCGGTGGCGGCGCTTCGGCCTGCGCTTCGGCGCGCGCCTGCTCAAGCAAGGGTGGCAATTCGTCCGGCGCCAGGCCTTTTAGCACGCAGAAGTTGGGTAGCGTCAGCGTCGTGGCTTCGAAGTCGCGCAGCAGCCGCGCGCGGTTGCGCCGCTGCTGTTCCAGTTCAGCCCGTTGCGCCTGTTCGTTGACTTGCTCCTGCACTTGGCGCTGCTGCATGACTTGCTGGCGCCGCGCCAATTCATCGGCCGCAGCCTGGCGGTGCTCGGCGCTGAGTTCGCCGGCCGGCGCGCCGTCAAGATCAAAACGCTGGGGGCTGCGCACCAGGGCTTGCAGGTAGGCCCGGGCGCCGGTGTAGCGGCGGAAAAAAGCCGACAACGCCGGCTTGCTGAACACGCCCGGGGCGCGCAGCTGGATGTCGGCTTGAATGCGCAGTTTGAGCGGCAAGATGCGCCCGCCGAACAACGCCGGAAAGCGCTGTTTCAGCTCATCGGCGCATTGCTGAGCGGTCAGCGTGGCGGGCGCGGTGGCGGGCGCGGTGGCGGCCGCGGCAGCTTCGGGCGTGGCGGGATCGGTCGGGGCAGCAGCAGCATCGGCGGCAACGTCGGGCGGGACAGGATCGGGCTCGGTCATGGTCAGGCGGGCATGCCCAGAGTGCGGGCGGGGCGGAATTGTCGCCTGCGGTCTCGCGCGCATGGTCGGCATGGGCATGGGCGATGGCGGCGTGACTGACGGCGTGCGACGGGTCGATGTAGAAATTACCCGGCGGCCAACACAGGCAGCGCGGCGTGGCGACCACCAGATCGGCAGGCCATCTCAACGAAGGTCTTTCGGCTTGCAAGCCGAAAGACCTGACGCGCAGCGGCAGGTTTGGGGCACTCAATACCGCCCAGCCGCGCCGGCCAAGCGCAGGTACAGGTTGGCCGTCCAGGCCACGAAGCCGCGCGAGGCCCAGCGGCGCCAGCCCTTGGCCACGGGCGGAGCGGTGATTTCGCGCGACACGGCGGCGCAGTCGTCGAAGCGCTGGCGCAACTCGGCGGCGAAGGCCGGGTCGTGGATCACGGCGTTGGCTTCGAGGTTGAGCAGCAGCGACAGCGGGTCGATGTTGGAGCTGCCCACCGTGGCCCAATCGTCATCGACCACCGCCACCTTGGCATGCAGAAAGGCCGGCGTGTATTCGAAGATGCGCACGCCATGCGCCAGCAGCTCTTCGTACAGCACGCGCGCGGCCAGGCCGGCAAACCGGTAGTCAACCTTGCCTTGCAGCAGCAGGCGCACCTGCACGCCGCGGTCAGCCGCCTGGCGCAGCACACGGCGAAATGCGCGGCCGGGGTAGAAGTAAGGGCACATGATCTCCACGCGGTGCCGTGCCTTGCGGATGGCCGCGATGTAGACATGTTCAATCGCGCGGCGCTGGCGCAGGTTGTCGCGCACCACAAAGCCCACGGGCACGGGCAGCAACGTTTCGTCGAGCACCGCGGCCTCGGGGTTGATGCTCAATTCGCGCAGCAGCCGCAGCGTGGTGTGCACCGGCCGCGCGCTGCGCGCCAGGGCACGCACCTCGTGGCGCCAACTGCTGCCCAGCGTGGCGCGTGCCCACATGGCATGCGCGGTGTGGCTCACCGGCTGCGCCACCGGCCCGCGCAGCTCGACGGCAAAGTCCAGGCGCGGGGCGTCGCACACGCCATGGTTCTGGTCGAAGCGGTCGTCAATGACGTTGATGCCGCCCACGAACGCCACCTCATCATCGACCGCGCACAACTTCTGGTGCAACCGGCGCAACTGGCCGGGCTGGAACCAGGCCCACCAGCGGTCGATGGGGCGAAAGACCACCAGCTCGACAGACTCATGCGCCAGCCATTGCCGCAGCTTGCGCAAGGTGTCCTTGGAGCCGAAGCCATCAAGCACCACGCGCACGGCCACGCCGCGCTGCGCCGCGGCCAGCAGCGCGTCGGCCACGGCGCGGCCGGCGGTGTCGTCTTGAAAGATGTAGGTGGCCAGCCAGATCTCGCGCTGCGCGCCGGCCATGGCCTCGCACATCGCCGGAAACAACTCGTCGCCGCCTTGCAGCAGGCGCACGCTGTTGCCGCCGACGAACTGCGGCCGCGGCAGCAGCTGCCAGCCATCGATGTCAGGTTGCAGGGGCGCGCGCATGCTCGGCGGGGATCAAGTCAATTCAAGCTCGGCCACCAGGGGCAGGTGGTCGGACATGCGCGCCCAGGCCGTGCCGCGCGGCACGCTGGTGGAATGGCAGGCCAGGCCGCGCATGTAGATGCGGTCGAGCGCGAACACGGGCACGCGCGACGGGAAGGTCAGGCGCGAAGCCAGGCGGCCGGCCGGGGCGCGTGCTCGGTCCAGGCCGATCTCGCGCATCGGGCCATCAAGCCGCTCACCCCAATCGTTAAAATCACCCGCCACCAGCAGCGGCTCACCGGCCGGCACTTCGCTGGTGATGAACTCAGCCAGGCGCTGGATCTGCCGCACGCGGCTGGAATGCACCAGGCCCAGGTGCACCACCACCGTGTGCACCCAGCGCTTTTTCCACAGCACGGGCACATGCAGCAGGCCGCGCTGCTCGAAGCGGTGGTCGCTCACGTCATGGTGGCCCACGTCGCCCATCGGCCAGCGCGACAGCAGCGCATTGCCATGCTCACCATGGCGCGTGGTGGCGTTGGTGCGGTAGGCCACGTCGTAGCCGTCGGGCGCGAGGAAGTCGGCCTGGCCGCCTTCGGGCCAGCCGAACGAGGTGCGGTCGAAGTGGCGCGCGGCGCGCGTGTGGTACAGGCTCACCTCCTGCAGGAACACCAGGTCGGCGTCGAGCGCTTCCACGCCCAGGCCCAGGTTGTGGATCTCCAGCCGCTTGCGCGGACCCATGCCGCGCACGCCCTTGTGGATGTTGTAGGTGGCCACACGCAAGGTGGTGGGCGAAAACAAGGAGCTGGCCGCGAAGGTGGAGGATGAAAACGGGTTCATGTGTGGCGCGGTAAATGCAATATGGCCT
Source organism: Burkholderiales bacterium (assembly GCA_031381955.1). Taxonomy (GTDB): domain Bacteria; phylum Pseudomonadota; class Gammaproteobacteria; order Burkholderiales; family Burkholderiaceae_C; genus Rubrivivax. The sequence goes on along the minus strand of JANMYI010000672.1, from coordinate 2,742 downwards.
CGGCATTGCTGGGCGAAAAACAGCGGTCGGCCGCCTCCCGCCAGGGCAGCCACTGGTGCGCCAGGTGTTCGCGCGGGTTCAAGGTCACCGGCACACGGGCTGGCAGGCGCAGGCCGAAGACATGCTCGGTGTTGTGCGTGATGCCCGGCGCGTAGCGCTGGCGCCAGACGGGGTAGATCTCGTACACGTTGCTCAAGTGCCAGTCGCGCAGCGCGCCGGCGGGCAACTGCGCGCCGCCGATCAGGATGCCGGTTTCCTCTTCAACCTCGCGCTGACAGGTGAGTGTGAGCGGTTCATCAATGTCGTCTTTCGAGCCGGTGACGCTTTGCCAATAGCCCGGGTGGTCGGCGCGCTCGATGAGCAGCACTTCAAGCGCAGCGGTGTGGATCACCACCAGCACCGATTCGGGGATCTTGGCGCGCTTTTCAGTCATCTCGAAGGTTGCTGAACACGGCTCAACGCCTGGCGATGCGCTCGCGCAGCCAGGCGGCAAAGGTGGCTTCGTCGATGTCGCCGGCAGCCAGGTTCAACATGACCAACACGCAGTCGGCGTCGCTGGCACGCAACGACCAGCCATTGAGATTCAGGAACAGTTCAACGGCAACGAACGCGGTGCGCTTGTTGCCGTCAATGAAGGGATGATTGCGCGCCAATCCAAAGCCGTATGCCGCGGCAATGTCGGCCACATCAGGCTGCCCATAAAACACCAAGTTGCGAGGGCGGGCCAGCGCGGACTCCATCAAACCCGCGTCACGCACGCCGGCACCACCACCGTGCTCGGCAAGTTGTTCTTCATGAACGGCAAGGATGACTGTCTGGTCTATCCAGACCCAGGTTTCATTGGCAACCATGGCCGTGCTATCTGGCGAGCTCGCGCAGCACCGCGCGACGCGCCTTCATGATGTCTCGGGCCGCTTGCATTTGCCCTTCGAAGACCGGATCGTGCGGGGTGATTCGCACACCGTCGGGGCTGTCGGTCAGGTAAAGCGTGTCGCCCTTCTCTACCTTCAACCGCGCCAGCACCTCCTTGGGCAGGATGACGCCGACGGAGTTGCCGATCTGGGTGAGCTTCAAGGCATGCATGGTGGGCTCCAGGGTTGTTATAACGGATGTTATACGCAACCATGGAGGCCAGGCAAGTCTGGGCGTGCAGGCACCAGCGCTTAGGCGGCCGACTGCGTGTTGCGCAAGCGGATGTGCAGCTCGCGCAACTGCGCTTCATCAACCACGCTGGGCGCGCCGGTGAGCAGGCATTGCGCGCGCTGGGTCTTGGGGAAGGCGATCACGTCGCGGATCGACTCGGCCCCGGCCATCAGCGTGGCGATGCGGTCCAGCCCGAAGGCCAGGCCACCGTGCGGCGGCGCGCCGTATTGCAGCGCGTCGAGCAGGAAACCGAACTTGGCTTGCGCTTCCTCGGGCCCGATCTTCAACGCGCTGAAGACCTTGCTTTGCACCTCGGCGCGGTGAATGCGCACCGAACCGCCGCCGATTTCCCAGCCGTTCATCACCATGTCGTAGGCCTTGGCCACACAGGCGCCGGGGTCGGTGTCCATCAGGTTTTCATGGCCGTCTTTGGGCGCGGTGAAGGGGTGGTGTACGGCGTTCCAGCGGCCCGCTGCGTCATCGTGCTCGAACATCGGGAAGTCCACCACCCACAGCGGCGCCCAGCGCGCTTCGAACAGGCCCTTGCTGCGGCCGAACTCGCTGTGGCCGATCTTCACCCGCAACGCGCCCAGACCATCGTTCACCACCTTGGCTTTGTCAGCACCGAAGAAGATCAGGTCGCCGTTGGCCGCGCCGGTTCTTTGCAGGATGGTGGCAATGGCTTCGTCGTGCAGGTTCTTGACGATGGGCGACTGCAAGCCTTCGCGGCCCTTGGCCACGTCGTTGACCTTGACCCAGGCCAGGCCCTTGGCGCCGTAGATTTTCACAAACTCGGTGTAGCCGTCGATCTCGCCACGGCTCATCTCGCCACCACCGGGCACGCGCAGCGCCGCCACGCGCCCGCCCACGGCGTTGGCCGGGCCGGAGAAGACCTTGAAGTCCACCGTTTTCATGGCATCCGTCAGCTCGGTGAATTCAAGCTTGACGCGCAGGTCGGGCTTGTCCGAGCCGAAGCGGTGCATGGCTTCGCTGTACTTCATCACCGGGTACTCGGGCAGTTCAACGTTCAGCGCCTTGCGGAACACGGTGCGGATCATGCCTTCGGTGATGGCACGGATCTCGGCTTCGTCGAGGAACGAGGTTTCGATGTCGATCTGCGTGAACTCGGGTTGGCGGTCCGCACGCAGGTCTTCGTCGCGGAAGCACTTGACGATTTGGTAGTAACGATCGAAACCAGCCACCATCAGCAACTGCTTGAACAACTGCGGCGACTGCGGCAAGGCGAAGAAGGTGCCGTCATGCACGCGGCTGGGCACCAGGTAGTCGCGCGCGCCTTCGGGCGTGCTGCGCGTGAGCATGGGGGTTTCGATGTCGACGAAGCCCAGCTCGTCGAGGTACTTGCGCACCTCGATGGCCACGCGGTAGCGCAGCATCATGTTCTTCTGCATCGCCGGGCGGCGCAGGTCGAGCACACGGTGGGTGAGGCGCGTGGTTTCAGACAGGTTGTCGTCGTCGAGCTGGAACGGCGGCGTCACGCTGGCGTTCAACACCTCCAGCTCCAGGCACAGCACCTCGACCTTGCCGCTCACCAGGTTGACGTTCTCGGTGCCGGCCGGACGCGCGCGCACGCGGCCCACG
>JANMYI010000666.1:0-2697 GCA_031381955.1 Burkholderiales bacterium | reverse complement strand
TGGTCGTCCCACAGCTTGTCGTACAGGGTTCTGGCGTTCATGGCTTCAGGCCGGATGGGTGCTGAGGCCGCATTTTCCCGCAAGTTGGCGTGACCCTCGAATGAACCCCAACTGAACAGCGGCAGCCGACCGCGGGGCGCTGCCCGGTAGACTGCGCCGCAGCGTGCGGGGCCACCCGCCCGCATCGAGGTTTCAGGCGTGCCCCAACCCCGCAAGAAAAGCCCCAACCCCATCGTGCGCACCGCGCCTGTGCGGGGCAAGGCCGCCGCGCAGGTGGCCCAGTTGCAGCAGGCCCAGGCCGAGTTGGCGGTGATCAACAGCATTCAGCAAGGCATGGCCGGGTCGCTGGACTTTCGCGCCATCATTGAAGTCGTTGGCGAGAAGCTGCGCACCGTGTTCGGCAGCGAGAACCTGATGATCACCTGGCGCAATGAAAGCACCAGCTTGGTCGAAATGCCCTACGCCATCGAGCATGGCAAGCGCGTGACCCCGACGCCCCGGCGCCCCAACCCCGAAGGCGCCTTCATGCGCGCGTTGTTCGCCAAGCAGCCGGTGTTGGCCAACAGCCGCGCAGCAATGGACGCCATGGGCCTGAGCCCGCCCCCCGGCATGGCGCCCAGCCTGGCCACCTTGACCGTGCCCATCTTCGCCAACGACACCCTGGTGGCCGGCATCACGCTGGACAGCCACGACCCGGCGCGCAAGTTCGGTGCCGCTGACGTGCGCCTGCTGCAAACCGTGGCCGGCGCGATGGGCGTGGCGATGCACAACGTGCGCCTGTTTGACGACACCAAAGAAGCCCTGGCGCACCAGACGGCCGCGGCCGACGTGTTGGCAGTGATCGGCAGCTCGGTGGCCGACAGCGGGCCGGTGTTCGACAAGATCCTCGAATGCTGCGAGCACCTGTTCGCCGCGGGCACCTCGTTCGCGTTGCACCTGGTCAACGATGCCGGCCTGCTCGATGTGACTCGCGTGCGCTTCGCCGCGGCCACCTACAAAGAGTTCGGCGCGCAGCGCATGACCGCGGTGGAAGCCAGCCTGCGATCGACCTACCCCATGGCACTGGCCGACACCTCGGCCGCGGCGGCCTTCAGCGCCGGCGGGGTGATCGAGTACAGCGACGTGTTGAACGGCCCCGACGTGCCGCTGTCCACGCGACAGGCGGCACAAAGCTCGGGGCGCAACTTCGCCATGCTGGTGGCGCCGCTGCTGTGGCATGGCCGCGGCATTGGCACGCTGTCGATGCAGCGGCTCAGCTTGGGCCCCTTCCGCGCCCAGGAACGCAGGCTGCTCAAGACCTTTGCCGACCAGGCCGTCATCGCCATCCAGAACGCGCAACTGTTCAACGAAACCAAGGCCGCGCTGGAACGCCAAACCGCAACCTCCGAGGTCTTGCAAGTCATCGGGCATTCGATGGCCGATGCGCAGCCGGTGTTCGACAAAATCCTGCAAAGCTGCGAGAGCTTGATGGGCGACGCCGCGGGCAGCGCGATCCACCTGATGGGCGACGACGGCCTGCTGCACCTGATGTGCTTCAGCTTGCCCGTGCGCGGGCAGCCGCCCTTGAGCACACAGGCCGATGTCGATGCCGCCTTGGCGCAGTTGCGCGCGCTGCCGCCTGGTTCGATGCACGACTCCACCGCGGCGCAGGCCTTCAGCCACGGCCAGGTGCTGAATTACCCCGACGCCCTGAACGGCGCGGATTCACCCAAAGCCCTGCGCCGCGCCGCACGCATCATCGGTGGCGGCAGCCACTCCTACTCGCTGGCCGTGGCGCCGTTGATGAAGCAGGGCCGCGGGCTCGGGCTCATTTCGGTGGCGCGCTGGAAGCTCGGCGGCTTCAACGAAGATGAAGGCGCGCTCTTGCAGCTGTTTGCCGACCAGGCCGTGGTAGCGATTGAAAACGCCAGGCTGTTCAATGAAACAAAAGAGGCGCTGGAACAGCAGACGGCAACCGCCGACATCCTGAAAGTGATCGCCGCCTCACCGGCCGATGTGCAACCGGTGTTCGACGCCATCGTGCACAGCGCCGCGCGCCTGTTCGGCCGCAAGACGGCGCTGCGCACCCGCGAACCCGTTGGCCTGCTGCGGCGCGCGCGCAGCTACGAGCTGACCGACGGCGAGTACCACGGCCCCGAGCTGCTGCCGATCAACCGCGACAACATCGCCGGCCGTGCCGTGCTCGAAGGCCGCGCCCTTCAGGTGCCCGACACCCAGGCGCAGGACGCCCCGCCCGCCGCGCAGGGCCTGGCGCGCCAGTTGGCGTTCCGCTCGATCGCCTCGGCACCCTTGATGCTCGACGGCCAGGCCATCGGCGTCATCTCGATGTCGTCGCCCGAGCCGGGTGCGCTGTCGGACAAGCAGATGGATCTGCTCGCGCTGTTTGCTGACCAGGCGGTGATCGCCATCCAGAACGTGCGGCTCTTCAACGAGACCAAGGAGGCGCTGGAGCAGCAGACCGCCACGGCCGACATCCTGCAGGCCATCAGCAACTCGGTGGCCGATGCGCAGCCGGTCTACGAAGCCATCCTGCACAGTTGCGAGCGGCTCTTCAACGGCATGCATGTGGGCATCAACCTGGTCGGCGAAGATGGGCAGATCCACCTCGCCGCGCACGAAGGGCCAGCGCCGAACCGCGAGGAGTTCGAGCGCACGTTCCCGATTCCCCTGGACGCCGAGCCGGTGCCCGATTCGGCG
>JANMYI010000641.1:0-5935 GCA_031381955.1 Burkholderiales bacterium | reverse complement strand
GGCGCCCGCGCGGCTGTTTGAAGCAGTGCCCGGTGCCTTGGCCTGCGTGGCGGTGCGCCCGCGCGACTGCGGTCTTGTGGCCTTCAGGGCGGGCGACGCCGGCGTCGCCGTGCAGGCCTCGGCCGCGATGGACGGGCAGTTCACGCCGGTGCGCATCCACGGCGAGCTGCACATTGACCCCGACGCCGTGGCGCCGCTGCCGGTGCGCGTGGCCCGCGCGCTGGGCGCGCAGCGCGTGCTGGCCGTGGACGCCAGTGCGCACGAGGGCCACGCCCCGCAGGGGGCAGCGCGGTTTCGCGCCGGCGACTTGCGCAAGCGCGCCCTGATCGAGCCCGATGCCCGCGCCGCAGACCTGGTGCTGCACCCCGACTTCGGCTACTGGGTCAGCTTCACCCGCGAGTTCCGCGAGCGCGCCATCGCCGCCGGTTACCGTGACACCCTGGCGCGCGCCGCCGAAGCGCGTGCGCTGCATGACTGAAGCGATACTGCTGCCGTGAACACCACCCCCCACTTCATCAGCGCCCAGCAACCCGACCCCCTGGCGCTGCGCCAGGAATTGAGCGCAGGCTTGTTGGCCGAAGCGCCGCAGGTCTCACCCAAGTTCTTGTACGACGCGCTGGGCTCGCGCCTGTTCGAGGCCATCACCGAGCTCGATGAGTACTACCCCACGCGCACCGAAGCCGCCATCATGGCCACGCATGCCAGCGCCATCGCGGCGGCCTGTGCGCCAACGCACACGCTGGTCGATCTGGGCGCCGGCAGTTGCGCCAAGGCTGAAGCGCTGTTCGCCACGCTGCGCCCGCAGCGCTATGTGGCGGTGGACATCGCGGTCGAATTCCTGCACCTGTCCGTCACCGCCTTGCAGCAGCGCCACCCGCACGTTGAGATGCTCGGCGTGGGCACCGATTTCGCCAGCACCTTGAGCCTTCCCGCCGCCGCGGGCGCGGGGCCGAAAACGCTGTTCTACCCGGGCTCCAGCATCGGCAATTTCACGCCCGCGGCGGCGCTGGTTTTCCTGAAGCAGGCGCGCGCCGCGGCGCAAGGTGGGCGCTTGCTGATCGGGGTTGATCTGGTCAAGCCCGCTGCCGTTCTGGAGCCGGCTTATGACGACGCGCTGGGCGTGACCGCGGCCTTCAACCTTAACCTGCTGCGCCACGCCAACCGCATGATCGGCACCGATTTCGAGCTGCGCCAGTGGCAGCATGTGGCCTTGTTCGAGCCCATGCAGTCGCGCATTGAAATGCATTTGCAGGCGCGCCAAGACCTTACCGTGCGGTGGCCCGGTGGGCAGCGGCACTTTCGCGCCGGCCAGCGCATCCACACTGAGAACAGCTACAAATATCGGCGCGAGAATTTCGCCGCCATGCTGCGCGACGCCGGCTTCAGCCAGGTGCAGTCGTACTGCGATGAACGCGAGTGGTTCGCGGTCTTCACGGCGGCGGCCTGACCCCAGATTCAATGATTCAGCAAACCAATTCAACCCCGCACCCGGAGCAACTGCCATGACCCTCACCCATTCCACCCGCCGCCTGCTCGGTGCTGCCGCCGTGTGCGCCAGCCTGGGCCTGGCCGGCTGCGGCGCCATGCAGGCGCAAAACCCGTCGTCGCCCTTGAAGCCGGTGAATGCCGTGGCCGATGCGCTGGATGAAAGCGTCATGCTCAAGGGCCATGACGTGGTGGCCTATTTCACCCAGAACAGGCATGCCCTGGGGTCGCCGCAATTCAAGAGCGTGTACCAGGGCGTGACCTTCCGCTTCGCCAGCGCCGAGCACAAGGCGCTGTTCGATGCCAGCCCGGCCAAGTACCTGCCGCAGTACGGTGGCTTCTGCGCCAACGGCATCGTCTACGGCATTCCCTGGGGCGGCGACGCCGATTCCTGGCGCATGGTCGATGGCAAGCTCTACATCTTTGGCGGTGCCGGCTCCAAGGCGGGCTTCGAGATCGACGTGCCGGCCAACATCAAGCTGGCCGACAAGTACTGGGCCGAAGAAGTGGCCGGCAACAACAGCTTCTGGCAGCGCAGCAAGCGGCTGGTGTTGCGCGTGCCGCACTACAAGAGCGGTGAAGACATCGCACGCGATGTGGCCGCGGCCAAGGCCAAGAAAGGCTGACGCCAGCTATTGCGCGTAGCCCAGCGCAGGCTGCCCAAAACCCTCGGCGGCGCGCCAACCCGGGGGCTTGAGGAACAGGTTGTTCAGCATGCCGCCGGGGTCATAGCGCGGCCACTCCTGGCCGGGGTTTTTAGCCTGCCACTCGGCCTTGATTTGCGCCCCGGTCTTGTAGTGCTCCACCTTGTTGGCGTAGCGCATCAAAGACTGCGCGCGCCAGCCGCGGTCTTGCATTTGCGGCCACAGCGTGTCGGCATGGGCCACGTTCCAGGCCGGGTCCACGCCCCAGGCGGTTTGGCCCACCACATCGCCGAAGATGAACAGGCGGCCGTCGCGGATCGTCCAGGCCGTGGGGTCGCTGCCCAGCTTGATGGCGAAGGCCGCACCGCTGGCACAGAAGCCGCCGTATTGCGGCTCGTAGCGCTGCGGCGCGGCCTCGAAGCGGGACTTGTGCTCGGCATTGGCGAAGTAGTACGTGCGCTGCGGCAAGTGCACGCTGAACTCGGCCTTGCCGCGTTGGTGCTGGCCTTGCGTGAAATAAGCCACCGGGTCGTGGCCGAGCAGCATCACCGGCTCACCTCTTGCGTTAGCCACGGTCGCGTAGGGTGTGCCGCAACCAGCGAGTAACGTGGTGGTGAGTGTGGCCAACACGGCCAGGGCCAGGGTGATGATGCGTTTGAGCATGGCGATCTCCTTCAACGTTGCATGGCCGTGCGCGCGGCGTAGCTGACGCCGTCTACCAGCGCCACCAGCGCCAGCATGGCCAGCAGGATGGTGGCGGTTTTGGCCATGTGGAACAAGCCCATGTGAAAGGCCAGCAACTGGCCCAGGCCGCCGGCGCCCACCACGCCCAGCACGGCGGCGGCGCGGATGTTGTTTTCCCAGCGGTACAAGGTGTAGCTCAGCACCTGCGGCAGCACCTGCGGCAAGGTGGCGTAGGTGAACACGCCCAGGCGGCCCACGCCCTGCGTGCGCAGCGCTTGCGCCGGGCCGGGCGCGGCGTTCTCGATGCTTTCGGCGAACAGCCGGCCGAGCACACCGCTGGTATGCAGCGCCAGCGCCAGGGTGCCGGCAAACGGCCCCAGGCCGGCAGCGATGAGCAGCATGGCGGCCCACACCAGCTCAGGAATCGAGCGCAGCGCATTGAGCAAGGTGCGCGTGGGCGCGCGCAGCCAGGCGCGGTCGCCCTCATGCGTGCGGCTGGCCGGCAGCGCCAGCACCACGCCGGCCACGACGGCGAGCAAGGTGCCCAGGGCCGACATGGCCAGGGTTTCGGCGCTGGCCCAGGCCACCTTGGCCACGAAGGCCGGGCTGAAGTCGGGCGGGAAGAACTCGGCGAGGAAGCGGCCCATGCTGCGTGCGGCGTCAACCGAGAAAAAGCTGCCCCATTGCATGTCGACGCTGGCGAAGCTGGCCAGCACCATCAGCGCCACCGCAGCCACCACCCAGCAGGCGCGGCAACGCGCATGCCACAGGCGCGGCGGCAGCCGGTAGGGTTGGTTGGCGGCGTTGGGTGATGTCATGCGTTAGCCGTGATGGGTCAACCCAAGGCGCGGCGCAGCACCGCGCTGGCCTGGTCGGCCAGCGCCACCAAAGCCATGAACACGAGCAGCAGGGTGGCGACTTCGCCGCCGGCGAACATCTTCATCGAGCTGTCCATCAACTGACCCAGGCCGCCGGCGCCGACAAAACCGAGGATCACCGACGAGCGGATCGCGCACTCCCAGCGGTACACGGTGTAGCTGGTCAGCTCGGCCGCGTTTTGCGGCAGCACACCGTAAAAGAAAGCCTGCAAGCGGCCGGCACCGTTGCGCAACAGGGTCTGGGCAGCGGTGGCATCGCTGCTTTCCAGAATCTCGCCATACACCTTGCCCAGCATGCCGCCGTAGGTCAGGGCAATGGCCAGCACGCCGGCCGCCGCGCCCAGGCCCACAACGCGCACGAACACCAACGCCCAGACCAGCTCAGGAATCGAGCGCAGCACGATCAACGCCCAACGCAGCGCCTGGCGCAGCAGGAACGGGCCGCGCGCCATGCGCCCGCTTAACGCCGAGGTTGACAGGACACGGGTGGACAGCAGCGTGGCCGGCACGGCGATCACCAGCCCCAGGCAGATGCCCACGGTGGCCATGGCCACCGTGCGCCAGGTTTCCTTCAGCACCAGCCACAGAAAGTCCGGCGCCAGCGCGGGCGGAAAGAAGTCGGCCAGGAAGCGCAGCGTGGCATTCAGGCTGCGCGCGTCCCACAGTGCCCAGGGTTTGAATTCGGTGGCCACCAGCATGGGCCACAGCAGCAGCAACGCCAGCAGCGCCCAGCTCAGCCGTTTGGGCCAGGCAGGGTCGCGTTGCGGCATTGGCGCGACCAACGAACGGCTGCTCATCTGGAACCCTTCGTGCTACGCACTGCGGTGCGAGCCCCTTCGGGCTGAGACTGGACGTCAGACCGGCCTGAGGACGGTCTGACGCCTGTCGAAGGCCAACGGCCTGTGGCCGTTGGCGGCCGGGCGGGGCTCATCGGCAATGCATCACCACCGGTAAAAGCTCGCCCGGCGCGCTGAGCGGCGGCGCCGGTGCACCGTGCAGCTCGTCTTCATGCTGGGCATACAACTGCGCCAGCAGGGCGGGCGTGACCCGCGCGGTGGGCAGGTCAAATTCCAGTTCGCCGTTGCGCAGGCCGATGATGCGCGCGAAGCGCTCGAGCGCCACTTCCACTTGGTGCAGCGTTACCAGCAGGGTGGCGCCGCGTTCACCGGCTTCATCCACCAAGGTGGCCATGGCCTGGCGCGCGCGCGTGGGGTCGAGCGCCGACAGCGGCTCGTCGATCAACCACAGCGACGCCGGCGCCACCAGCGCGCGGCTCAGGGCCACGCGCTGGCGCTCGCCGCCCGACAGGCGGTCGACGCGCTCGAACAGCTTGTCGGCCATGTCGAAACGGTCGAGCGCGGCGTGCGCGCCGGCAATGTCCACCGGGTACAGCAGCGAGCGCAGGCTGCGGCCCAAGCTCATGGCCGGCAATTGCGCGGCCAGCACGGCGGTGATGACGCGCTGGCGCGGCGGCAGCGGTGGCACCTGGGGCGCCAGGATCAAGCGGCCGCGCAACGCCTTCAGCGCCGCGGGGCGGGCCTGCCAGGGGTCTTGCCCGTCGAGCTTCACGGCGCCGCCCACTGGCTTGAGCGCGGCCCCGGCCAGAGCCAGCAAGGTGGTCTTGCCGGCGCCTGATGGCCCGATCACCGCCACCTGCTCACCGGCGTTCACATGCAGCGTGATGTTTTGCAGCGCACGTTCCTTGGCGTGGCGCGCTGCCTGGTGGCGCGCGCTGGTGCCGACAAGTTCGACTTGCAAGTTGTGCCTACAACAAGCCAGCGCTCTTGGCTGCGGCCTCAATGCCTTTGTAGTTGTCCACCTTGCTGGGCACAAAGCGCGTGGCGCGTTGCAGGTCGAGGATTTCTTTGCCCTCAGCGGTGTCGCGGCTGAGTGAGAGCAGGGCTTGCGTCAACTTTTCGCGCTGCGCCGCGGGCATGTCGGCATGCACCGTCCAGTTGTAATCAAAGTAGGGCGGCGTGGTGTAGAAAACCCGCACCTGGTTGGTGTCGACCTTCTTGTCGGCGACGAATTTGTCCCAGACTGAAATGTTCAACGCCCCGGCGCTGACCTTGCCCGACGCCACCGCGGCAATCGTGGCGTCGTGTGCGCCGCTGTAGGCGACGCGGCGGAAGTCTTTTTCCGGGTCCAGCCCGGCTTGCAGCAGGAAGCTGCGCGGCATCAAGTTGCCGCTGGTGGAGCTTTGCGAGCCGAAGCTGAGGTCTTTGCCCTTCAGGTCGGCCAGGG